>JAPLOJ010000222.1 GCA_026400795.1 Alphaproteobacteria bacterium | reverse complement strand
TCCGGCGGTCACCAAGCTGTTTCATTTCGCGCGGTTTGATGTCGCGGCGTTGTATCATGCGCTGGGTGTTGTCACGGCGCCGGTGGTTTGCACCAAAATCGCCGCCAAGCTGGTGCGGACTTTTACGGATAGGCATGGGCTCAAGGATTTGTGCCGGGAATTGCTGGGCGTTGATTTGTCCAAGCAGCAGCAGACGTCTGATTGGGGTGCGGCGGAACTCACGACAGAACAAATGGCTTATGCCGCTTCTGATGTGCTGCATTTGCATGCGCTGTGGGCGAAGCTTGAGGGGTTGTTGAAGCGCGAAGGCCGGTTGGATTTGGCGGAGGCCTGTTTCCGCTTTTTGCCGGCGCGCGGGCGGCTTGATTTGCTGGGGTATGAGGACCCGGATATTTTCCACCACTAGTGCTTGTCCGGTTCACTTTCGTTCACCGGACAAGCACTAGTTGAATGTTTGGTCGCATGTCCCGAGTCGCCAAGTGATTCCACTTGGCTTGGCCATGCTCCGGTAAGCTCTGGCATTTTTTTTGCAGGGGCAGCCCCAGAATTTATTGACCCTTGAGGGTCGCCGCCTCATACAAGGTGGTGTGAATACCGTTGCCCCCCATCCTGACCTTGCCGAAGGCCGCCGCGTGCTGGCGCTGGAAGCGGATGCGCTACGTGCGCTTTCTGACAGTTTGGATGATGGCTTTGTCCGTGCGGTGGGCTTGCTGGCGGGTGTTACGGGCCGCGTTGTCGTCTCCGGCATGGGGAAGTCGGGTCATGTGGCGCGCAAGATTGCCGCGACCATGGCTTCCACCGGCACGCCGGCGCTGTTTGTGCATCCGGCGGAAGCGTCCCATGGCGATTTGGGGATGATCCTGGCCGGGGATGCGGTGCTGGCGCTTTCCAACTCTGGTGAGACGCCTGAATTGGCGGATTTGATCGCGCATTCAAGGCGCTTCAGCCTGCCGCTGATTGGCATTATCGGCCGGGCGGAAAGCACCTTGGCGCGGGCTGCCGATGTGGCGCTGGTTTTGCCGGCAGCGGCCGAGGCCTGCCCGATGGGGCTCGCCCCCACAACCTCCACCACCATGCAAATGGCGCTGGGGGATGCTTTGGCGGTGGCGTTGCTCACGCGGCGGGGGTTCACGGCTTCGGATTTTCGGGTGTTTCACCCGGGGGGCAAGTTGGGCGCGCGGCTGTCGCGTGTGCGGGATCTGATGCATGGCGCGGCGGAATTGCCCTTGGCGCCGCCGGATATGCCAATGGAAGCCGCGATTTTGGCGATGACCGCGCGGCGCTTTGGGTGCCTTGGCGTGGTGGGCGCAGATGGCGTGCTGGCCGGCGTGATCACGGATGGCGATTTGCGTCGGTCGCTGGAAGTCTCGGGCGGGGCGGGTTTGCTCGCGCGTCCGGCAGGTGAGGTGATGACATGTAATCCCCGCGCTATCACGGGCGATGCGCTGGCGGCGGAAGCGCTTGGGCTGATGAACAAGCACGCCATCACCGCGCTATTCGTGGTGGATGAAGCGCGCCGGCCGATCGGCATTCTGCATATCCATGATTTGTTGCGCGCAGGTGTGGCGTGAAGAACCGCGCGCCTGAGGCATCGGTGATCGCGGCCCCCCGCGCGCCACGGCGCATCACGCCGCCATCGCGCGAACGCTGGTCGCCCTCCGCAGGGCAGATGGCGCGCCGTAGGGTGATGGTGGGCGCGCTGAAATGGTTGGTGCCAGGCGCGGGTGTTGCGCTGCTGCTGGCGATTGCCATCTGGCCGGAATTGGAAGGCGCTGAAGAACGCGCGCGGGTTTCCTTCCGTCGTGTCACGCAAACCGCGCCCGATGCGGTGCGGATCGTCACGCCCCGCTATCAGGGCGTGGATGAACAGAACCGGCCCTATACGGTCACGGCTTCGGTCGCGACTCAGGGGCAGAATCAGGACATTGTTGATCTTGAAGCACCGCGCGCCGATTTGGTGATGACCGATGGTTGGGTTTTGCTGGAATCGCGCGAAGGCCGGCTGAACAAGGCGCGCAATCATCTTGATCTGCGCGGAGAAGTCACGCTGTGGCATGATGGCGGCAATCTGCTGGTCACCGAAGAAGCCGCGATTGAATTGAAGGAGGGTGCCGCTTCCGGCGACAAGCCCGTGGCTGCGCAAGGCCCCTTCGGCACGCTGATCAGCGAAGGTTTCCGCCTTTATGACAAGGGCGCAGTGGTGGTTTTCACCGGCCAATCGCGCGCCCTGCTGGAAGGCCGCCAATGATCCGGCGCATTGCCTTGGCATTCTTTCTTTGCGCGGGCGTCGCCGCGGCGCAGATGGCTGATCTCAATCAGGGCGGCCCCATCGAAGTCACAGCGCGTGATGGCATGGAATGGCGCCAGAATGAACAGCTGGTGATCGCGCGCGGCGCGGCGCGGGCGGTGCGCGGCGGTGTCACGATTGATTCTGATTTACTGCTGGCGCGCTATCGCCCACGCGGCGGCGCGCCGGCGGAAGCCCGGCCCCCGAGTGAAGGCCCCGGTGGCGCCAGTGAAATCTGGCGCCTGGAAGCCGAAGGATCTGTTGTGATCACCACCGCAACAGATCGCGCAGAAGGCGATCGCGCGATTTATGATTTGGATCAGGCGGTGATGGTACTCCACGGGCAAAATCTGCGCCTGACCTCGCCCGATAATGTGCTGACCGCGCGCGACAGCGTGGAATACTGGCCGCAAAAGCGCATGGCGGTGGCGCGTGGCGATGCGCTGGTGGTGACCAAGGATGACAAGCGCGTGCGCGCCGATGTGCTGGTTGCCTATTTCCGTGACGCTCCAGCAGAAACCACCACCGCAGCGCGCCCGCAGCCGGCGCCACGGGCGCCCCAGGCATCGCCCGGTGCGGGCAGCAATCTTGATCGGGTGGAAGCCTATGGCCGTGTTGAAATCCGCACCGCAACCGAAGTCGTGCGCGGCGATACCGGTGTCTATACGCCGCCCAATAGTATTGCGCGCCTTCTCGGCAATGTACGGATCGTGCGTGGTGACAATGTACTGACCGGGTGTGAGGCGATTGTGAATATGGACACGGGCATTTCGCGGCTTGTTGCATGCCCGAACGTACCGGTGCGCGGTATCATCGTCCCCGGTGAGGGCCAGGGTCTTCCCGCTCCAGGGGCACCGGCACGATGAGTGATGCCACGCAAATGAAAGTGTTGCCCGGCACTGGCGGGCTATACGCCACCGGTCTTGGTAAGCGTTACAAGAAGCGGCCTGTGGTGCGTAATGTGTCGCTTTCAGTCCAGCGCGGGGAAGCGGTGGGGCTGCTTGGGCCGAATGGCGCGGGCAAAACGACGACGTTTTACATGATCACCGGTCTGGTGCAGCCCGATGAAGGGCGCGTGATGATGGATGGCCATGATGTGACCATGCTGCCCATGTATCGCCGCGCGCGGCTTGGGCTTGGCTATCTGCCGCAGGAAGCCAGCATCTTTCGTGGCCTGACCGTAGAACAGAATATCAGCGCCGCGCTTGAAGTGGTGGAACCGGAAGCTGATCGCCGCGCGGCAATGCTCGATGAATTGCTGGCAGAATTCGGCATTGCGCATTTGCGCCGCGCACCCGCGCTGGCGCTTTCAGGCGGTGAACGCCGGCGCTGCGAAATCGCGCGTGCCTTGGCGACTCACCCTTCCTATATCCTGCTGGATGAACCGCTGGCCGGCATTGACCCCATCGCGGTTGGCGAAATCCGTGATTTGGTCAAGCATTTGAAGGATCGCGGTATTGGCGTGCTGATCACGGACCATAATGTGCGCGAAACGCTCGAAATCATTGACCGCGCCTATATCCTGCATGATGGCAAGGTGCTGATGGAAGGCAACCCGCAAGAAATTGTGGCGAATGAGGATGTGCGCCGCGTCTATCTTGGCGAAAAATTCAGCCTGTAATTGGATATTGGCGCTGCATGTTCCCCGCCTTCCTTTCCGCCCGGCCTAGTGAGCAGCGCTGATGGCGATCGGCCCGCGTCTCGATCTGCGGCAATCGCAGCAGCTGGTGATGACACCGCAGCTGCGCCAGGCGATCAAGCTGCTGCAATCTTCCAATATGGAAGTCTCGGCCTTTGTCGAGGAAGAACTTGAACGCAACCCGCTGCTGGAACGCGACGAACGCCCCCTTCCGGGACCTGACGCTGGGCGCAGCACTGATCCCTTGCCGGTGGCAAGCGAACCGGCCGATGCTGCCAGTGCCGCCGCGTCCGATGCGCTGCCTTCGGAAAATGCCGCGCCGCTCGATGCCGAATGGGATAATGTGTACGACAATGGCCTGCCGCCGATTGGCCGTGGTGGCAACCGCGATTTCGACGATGATCTCTCCGGCATTGAAGCCATGGAAGCGTCGGAACGATCTTTGCGTGATCATCTGGCCGAACAAATCAGGCTTAACCTTACCTCTCCGCAGGAACGCCTGATTGCCGGCAATTTGCTGGCGCTGGTGGATGCTGCCGGGCGGCTGCATGTGCGAGCGCAAGTGATTGCGGATGCGCTGGGGTGTGACATCGCGCTGGTGGAACGCGTGCGCCTGGCCATGGCGCGCTTTGATCCGGTTGGCATGTTCTGCCATGATTTGGCGGAATGCCTTGCAGTGCAGTTGCAGGAACGCAATCGCTATGATCCCGCCATGGCGGTGCTGCTGGCAAACCTTGAATTGCTTGCCAAGCGTGATCTGAAGGGCTTGCAGGAAGTCTGCGGCGTGGACGGCGAAGACATGGCGGAAATGGTCGCGGAATTGAAGCGGCTGGACCCCAAGCCCGGCGCTTCCTTTGATGCACCGCCAGCGCCAACCCTGATACCAGATGTGCTGATGCGCCGCGGGCCGGATGATGATTGGATTGTGGAGCTCAATCTGGAAACCCTGCCGCGTGTGCTCGTGAATAAGGGGTTCTTCGCCTCGGCCAATGTCAGCGCGCGCGGCAAGGAAGACAAAACCTGGATCGCGGAACGCTTTCAGACCGCGTCATGGTTGGTGAAGTCGCTGGAACAGCGCGCCAATACCATCCTGAAAGTGGCAGTCGAAATTGTGCGCCGCCAGGATGGCTTTTTCCGCCATGGGGTTGGGCATTTGCGCCCGCTGATCCTGCGCGATGTGGCTGATGAGGTTTCGCTGCATGAAAGCACGGTCTCTCGCGTTACATCCAACAAGGCGATTGCAACGCCGCGCGGCACTTTTGAGCTGAAATATTTCTTCACCACCGCCATTGCCGGCACCCGCGGCGGAGAAGCCCATAGCGCTGAGGCCGTGCGTTACCGCATCAAGGCCATGGTGGATGCTGAAAACCCTTCGGATATTCTATCCGACGATACGATTGTGGCCCGGCTACGTGAAGAAGGCGTGGACATTGCCAGGCGAACTGTGGCCAAATACCGGGACGCGTTGCGCATCCCATCATCCGTGCAGCGCAAACGGGAGAAGGCCGCCTCGGCCTGATCCGGACAGAAAGGCGACCCGGGAGAAAGGCAAGGGTCGCACGCCCGGTCGCCGCGGGGCGGCCCCTCCACTTTTGAAAGAAGGGAGGGCATAGGCCCATGCTTATCACAGTTGCCGGCAAGCAAGTTGAAACGGGTGAAGCGCTGAAGACCCATGTGAGCGACGGGTTGACCGCGATCACAGCCAAGTATTTTGATCACGCGCTTGAAGCCAATGTGACCTTCCACAAACATCGAAGCCAGTTCAGTTGCGACATCAACCTGAAGGCTGGGCGCGGGCTGATGATGCGCGCTGAGGGCGAAGGTGCCGACGCGCACCGCGCTTTTGAAGTGGCCGCCGAGCATTTGGCCAAGCGCCTGCGCCGCTATCGCCGGCGTGTGAATGAACACGCGCGGTCCTTCGCCGGCAATCGGGAAGCGCTGGCAGAAGAAGCGCCTTCTGGCCGCCGCTATGTGATTGAAGCCCCGAGTGAGGAGGAAGCGCCGGAACAAGGCGACCACGGCGCCATCATTGCCGAGAACCCCACGCATATTGAGAAGCTGAGTGTGGGTGAGGCCGTGATGCGGCTCGATCTGGCCCAAGCCCAGGCGCTGATGTTTCTTAATAAGAAGGGCGGCGGGCTGAACGTGGTTTACCGCCGCGCCGATGGGAATATCGGCTGGATTGATCCGGGGTAGGGCGTCGGCGCGGCGCGCGCTTCCTCGTTTTTGTGTCTGGCATGGCGTAAGAAGGCGCCATGCCAGACATCACACAATTCTTCCTCTACCTCGCGGCGGCACTGCTACTGGCGGTCACGCCGGGCCCTGGCATTTTCTATGTCGCGGCGCGCAGCCTGGCAGGCGGGCGGGCAGAGGGCATCGCCTCCAGCTTCGGCACCGCGCTTGGGGGCTTGGTGCATGTGCTGGCCGGGGCGCTGGGTGTTTCCGCGCTTGTCTTGGCGAGTGCGGAGCTTTTCACGGCGCTGAAATGGCTCGGTGCGGCTTATTTGGTTTGGCTCGGCCTGCGCACCATCATGGCTGCGCGGCGCGATGCGGCGCAGGGCTTGGCTGGCGCCGAACCAGCCCCCGCCATGGGGGCGCGTCGCGCCTTTCGGGAAGGCGTGGTGGTTGAGGCGCTTAACCCCAAAACCGCAGCCTTCTTCCTGGCCTTCATTCCGCAGTTTCTCGACCCCAGCGCGGGCGCGGTGGCGCTGCCCTTTATTCTGCTGGGCGTGATTTCTGTCACGCTGAATACGCTGGCAGATATTGTGGTGGCGATAGGCGCCAGCCGTATCCGGGAAGGTGCGGCATCGCGGCCCGCCTTCATTCGGCGGCTGCGCGAAATCTCGGGCGCATCAATGATTGCTTTGGGGGTCGGCTTGGCCTTTGCCAAGCGGCAGTAGGGCTGAAGGGCGGCGCGCAATGATTGGCGCGCCGCCTTTTCTTCTTATGCGCTTTCGTAAAGCCGCGTCAGGCTGAATTCGCGGTGGCCGAGCAATTCAGCCGCGGTCAATTCGCCATCAGCGGTGCGGATAATGCAATCAAGCAAGGCTTCGCCCGCTTCATCCATATTCATCTGCCGCTGCAAAAGCCCAGTCACATCCACATCAATATGTTCAGACATGGTGCGCTGCGTGCGTGGATTGGCGGTAAGCTTGATCACCGGCAGGATCGGATTGCCGATGACGTTGCCCTGCCCGGTCGGGAAGGTATGCACGGCAAAGCCCGAAGCGGCGCAAAGCGTCACCATTTCTGCGGCGGCCGAGCTTGAATCCATGAACCAAAGCCCTGAGTGGGTCGGCGCTTCGGCCTTGTCCAGCACGCCATCCACCAGGCACTTCTTCCCGATCTTTTGGATATTGCCCAGCGCCTTTTCCTCGATGGTGGTCAAGCCGCCTTCGATATTGCCCTTGGTGGGCTGGCTTTCGGAAAGATCATTGGTCTTGTTGGTTTCGACCACGCGCTGGTAACGGTCAAACATCGCCTGGAATTGCGCGCGAATTTCCGGCGTGCGGCAACGTTCAGCGACCAAGTGTTCGCCACCCGTGAGTTCAGTGGTTTCACCGAAAACGAGCGTGTTACCGTTAGCCCAAAGCTTGTCGAAGGAATCACCAACCGTCGGGCAGGAAGCCAGGCCCGATGTGGTATCGCTTTCGCCGCATTTGGTGGAAACCCAAAGTTCCTGCATCGAAGCGCGGGTTTTCTTCAGGCGCGAAGCGTGCTTCACCATGCGATAGGCGGCGCGGGATGCATTGGCGATGGTGTTGATGTCGCCATTCTGTTCAATGGCGAAGCCTTCCACCGGCTTGCCAGATTTGGCGATGCCTTCAACGATGCGGCCGGTCCAGCCTGGTTCAATGCCAATCACCACGACGCCAGCGACATTCGGGTTGCTGCCCGTGCCGATCAGCGTGCGGAAATGCAAATCCAGATCGGCGCCAAATTGCAGGCGGCCATAGGCATGCGGAATGGCCAGCGCGCCCTTGATGTTGTTCGCGACCGCTTCGCAGGCAGCGTTGGAAAGATCATCAACCGGCAGGATGATGACGTGGTTGCGGACGCCCATGCGGCCGTTTTCGCGGCGCCAGCCTTCAAAGGCAGCGTTTTTCAGATTGATGCCCATGGCGCTTACCACCGCTTCGTTTTGACGTTGTGGACATGCAAATGTTCGCCGGCAGCGATATTCTTCACCGCCTTGCCGATATCAACGCCGTATTTGATGATGGTGTCACCGGCAGCGATGGCGCGAATGGCAAGCTTATGGCCGATCGGAATATCCGACTTAGCGTTGAAGGCGATCATCTTATCCTGATCCATGATCCAGCCATTCAGTGCCTGGCCGGATGTGATCCCTTCGACAACGACGACACCGACGGAATCGCCTTCGTCATGCACACAGAAATGCACGGTCATGCCGGCATATCCTCCCTTTTTTTGATGCTGCCGAAGGCTAGGGCGCAGGCCCTTCCGGGTCAATTGGCAAGCAGGCTTCAGATGGGTAGCGCGGTGGTGGATTTCACGCATTCCATGGCAAAGCGGGATGTCACCTTGCGCAGGCTGGAAACCCGGGCGGTCAGTTTGCGATAAAAGCCATCATAGGCTGTCATGTCAGAGACAACGACGCGGAGCAGGTAGTCCACATCGCTGCCAAGCCGCCAGCATTCGATGATTTCCGGCATCTCGGCGACGGTTTTGGCGAAGCTTTCGATCCATGTTGCGGAATGGTCGCCGGTTTCAATCGCGACGAAAACCGAAATGCCAAGGCCGAGCTTTTCAGCATTCACCAGCGTCACGCGCCCGGTGATGATGCCGGTTTCCTCCATGCGGCGGATGCGTTTCCAGCATGGGGTTTGGGTGAGCCCCACCTCCTTCGCGATATCGCCGAGGGAGAGCGAGGCATCCGCCTGGATCAGGCGGAGGATGGCAAGGTCGGTGGCATCCAGATCATTCAGTTTGGACAAGGTAAGCTCCCGGGTGAGAGGGGGGCGTTATGCTTCGGGCATCAACAGGCGGATCAGGCCATCAAGCTGATCAAGATCATTATAACTGATGGTGACTTGCCCGCCCTTGCCGAAATGCTTGATGGCAACTTGCAGGCCAAGCCGTTCAAGCAATTGGCGTTCAAGCGCCAGCGTATCGGCATCCTTGGCATTGGTGCGCCGCGCTTCGGGATTTTTTGGTTGCGCGGCTGCCATGGCTTCGGCCTGACGGACCGAAAGTCCGCGGGTGAGGATTTGCGCGGCGAGTTTTTCGGGTTCTTCCGCACCCAGCAGGGCGCGGGCATGGCCGGCACTGAGGCGACCGGCGCGCAGATGCTCGCGGATTGTGCTGGGCAGGTTGAGTAGGCGAAGCGTATTGGCGACATGGCTACGCGATTTGCCGACAGCACGCGCAAGGCTTTCCTGATTAAGGCCGAATTGTTCGATCAGGCGGGAAAAACCTTCGGCTTCTTCGATGGCGTTCAGGTCTTCGCGTTGCAGGTTCTCAACCAGGCCGGCAGCCATCGCCATGCGGTCATCGAAATCGCGAATGACAACAGGAACATCATGCAGCTTGGCAATCTGCGCCGCGCGCCAGCGGCGCTCGCCTCCGATGATCTGATAGCGCCCCGCGGCACCTGGCTTCGGGCGCACGAGCAGGGGCTGTAAAATGCCATGTTCGGTGATGGAGGCAGCGAGTTCCTGCAGCGCCTGACGGTCCGGTTCCATGCGCGGCTGAAAGGGGCCCGGTTCGATCATGGCGATCGGCAAGCTGCGCGGTGGGCCAGAAGTTGGCGCGCTTGGCGCCGGCGGCGCATCGCCCATCAGGGCCGATAGGCCCATGCCGAGCCGGGCGGGCTTTTTCATTGGGCCGTTTCCTTTGGTTGCTTCTCGCGGCGGATCCATTCATGCGCGAGTGCGACATAGGCTTCCGCACCGGCAGAACGATGATCATAAACCAGCACGGGCAGGCCGTGGGACGGTGCCTCCGTGATGCGAATGTTTCGAGGAATAACTGTTTCATAGACCTTGTCGCCAAAGAAGGCGCGCACGTCAGCAGCGACAAGTTCAGAAAGATTGTTGCGTTTATCGAACATAGTCAGAACGATGCCGCCGAGCTTGAGGTTTGGGTTCAAGCTTTTGCTGACGCGTTCAATGGTACGTGTGATTTGGGAAACGCCTTCAAGCGCAAAGAATTCGCATTGCAGCGGCACCAAAACCTCATCCGCCGCGACCAGGGCATTCAGCGTGATCAGGCCGAGCGACGGCGGGCAATCAATGATGATGAGATCTGTGCCGGCCAGGACATCTCCGGCGGCTTCGAGCGCGTTCAGCAGGCGCCTTTCGCGGGCCTCGACATCGATCAGCTCGATCTCGGCGCCGGCCAAATCAGCATCGGCCGGCAGCAAGTCTAGCTGCGGGATGCGGGACGGCCTGATCAATTCTGCCAAGGGCGCGGCACCAACCAACAGCGCGTAACTGCCCTGGCCCCGTTCCTGCCTCGGCAAGCCAAGGCCAGTTGAGGCATTACCCTGCGGGTCCAGGTCAATCAACAAAACTTTGCGCGTGGTGGCGAGCGCAGTGGCGAGGTTGATCGCAGTCGTGGTCTTGCCCACACCACCTTTTTGATTGGCGATGGCGATGATTTTCGGCCTGGCAGGCTTAGGGCTGGACACGATGGATATTGCTCAGGCGCAGGATGGTTGCTTCGGGATTGGTGGTGCTTGGAAAGCGCTCACAAGTGAAGTGCCAGCCCTGGGCGGCTTCCGTCAACTCTTTCTCGGCGGTCTTGCCTTTCGGGAATACTGCGACGCCGCCAGGGGCCAGAAACTTGTCAGCATAAGGCAGCAGGGTTGCCAGGGGAGCAAGCGCGCGTGCGGTAATGGCGGAAAGCGGGGGGAGTTTCGCGTTTTCCACTCGGCAGGCATGCACGCGTACCATGGGCAGCTTCAACTGGGCGCTTGCTTCGACCAGAAAGGCGGCCTTGCGCTTGTCTGATTCCACAAGATGTATTTCACACTCCGGCTGCATGATGGCGAGCACTAAGCCCGGTAAGCCGGCGCCCGAGCCAATATCAGCGATTGGCCCCTCTGGCGGCAAAAGTGGCTCCAATTGCGCGCAATCGGCGATGTGTCGCTGGTCTATTTCGGCGGCAGTTTCGGCTGAAATCAAGTTGATACGGGTATTCCACCGCAGCAGTAGATCGCGATACGCAGCGAGCCGTGCTGCGGTTTCTGGCGAGTGTTTCACGTGAAACGCTGAGCGTCGCGCCGCAAATTCACCGCAAGTGCCGCCAAGGCCGCCGGCGTGACGCCTTGAACACGCCCAGCGGCGCCGAGTGTGCTGGGGCGCGCGGCTTTCAAGCGCTGGCGCATTTCGGCGGAAAGCCCGTCCACAACGTCGAAATCCAGCATGGCCGAGATGTTTGCTTTCTCTTCGCGCTCCAGAAGGCGCCGCTCGGCCTCCTGCCGACGTAGATAGGGTGCGTAGAGGGCTTCAGCCTCCAACTGCGCGCGGATAGACGTGCCTAAATCCTGCAGCCAAGGGAAGGCGGCTTCAATCTTTTCCATCGCCACGCTAGGCAAAGCCAGCACCTCAAGCACCGAACGACGACGCCCATCTTGATTGACCGTGATGCCAAAGCCGGAAAGCGCAGCAGGTGAGGCACCATCCGTAGCAGCACGCGCCAAGGCAGCAGAAACCGCTGTTGCAAAGGCGCGGTGGCGTACAGCACGCTCAGACCCTACACAGCCCCAAGCAATACCGCGTTCGGTGAGCCGAAGCCCCGCATTGTCTGCCCGAAGGGAAAGCCGATGCTCTGCCCGCGCAGTCAGCATCCGATAGGGTTCTGACACACCCTGTAGCGTCAAATCATCGACCAGAACGCCGATATAGGCTTCACTACGCGTCAGAACCGCGTCAGGATCAGCGCCGGACGCGCGCCGTGCGGCATTGATCCCAGCCATCAGCCCTTGGGCACCGGCTTCCTCATACCCTGTGGTGCCGTTGATTTGCCCGGCAAGAAACAAGCGCGGTACTTGCCGTAATTCAAGTGTTGGGGTCAGTGCGCGGGGGTCTATGTGATCATATTCAATGGCATAGCCAGGCCTAAGGATGTGGGCCTTGGCCAGCCCTGGGATGGAGGCCACCACCTGTTCCTGCACAGCTTCTGAAAGGCTGGTCGAAATCCCGTTGGGATAGACCGTCGGGTCATCAAGCCCTTCAGGTTCAAGGAAAATCTGGTGCCGCTCCCGATCAGCAAAGCGCACCACCTTATCCTCAATGGAAGGGCAATAGCGCGGGCCCACACCCTGAATGCGACCACCATAGACCGCGCTTGACTGTAGATTGGCACGGATGACGGCGTGAGTTTCTGGCGTTGTCGCGGTGATTCCACACGAGACCTGACGATTGGTGATGCGCTCCGTCAGCCAGGAAAGCGGCTCAGGCGGGTCATCCCCGGGCTGGGCTTCCAGCGCTGCCCAATCGATGGTCCGCCCATCCAGCCTAGGTGGTGTCCCGGTCTTGAGGCGCGCAAGCGGCAATCCCAAGCGCTCGAAGGCCAGCGCCAGGCCGATGGCTGGCGCATCGCCAACCCGGCCAGCCGGGTAGCGCTTTTCACCGATATGGATTTCGCCGCGCAGAAATGTGCCGGTGGTGATAATCGCGGCCCCACAAAGAATGCGCTGGCCGTCGGCGGTAATGATCGCAGCAAGCCCGCCGGCCTGGTCAAGTTCCAACCCCTCAGCCCCGCCGGCCATGATCGTAAGGCCAGTCTGGTCGCGCAGTAGCGCCTGCACCGCTTCGCGATAAAGCCGCCGATCCGCCTGGGCACGCGGCCCCCGAACGGCTGGTCCCTTGGACAAATTGAGCATCTTTTCAATCTTATGGGTCAGCAGAAGCGTGCGCGCCCCACAGCGCGCCGCAGCCGCCGCAGCCTCACAGCCGGCATGGCCCCCGCCCACAACTACAACATCAAAGGTCAAATCAGCGCCCGTCATGTGCGGCCTATATCAGCTTTACTTGCCGATACAGAAGTCCCGGAAGACGATATCGAGAATTTCCTCAACACCCACGCGCCCGGTCAGGCGGCCAAGGGCGAAAAGCGCCGCGCGCAGCGCCTCCGCCGTCAGTTCAGGAAGGCCGGCCCCCTCCGCCTCAGCCAGCAGCGTCGCCGCTTCGGTCAGTGCCGCGCGATGGCGCGGGCGGGTCAGTTGATTGCCCTGCCCTGCACTCGTCAGGCGGAGTGCTGCTTCAGCAAGGCGGCCCCTTAGTGTGGCCAGCCCGATACCCTCGCGCGCGGAAACCGCGATGGTTGGAACATCTGCAATCGCGGCAGGCGCTGACGCCAGATCGCATTTATTGACCAGCACAAGTGCCTCAGACCCTACCCAGCGGAGGGTTTCGGCATCGGGGGCCTGATCGGCAGCGAAGACCGTCAGGACAAGCTGTGCTTCCTGCGCGCGTCGCTCGGCACGCTTGATCCCCTCTGCCTCGATCTCATCACCAGCCTCTCTCAAGCCCGCCGTGTCGGAAAGCGTCACGGGCACGCCGGCCAGATCGAGCCGCGCCTCCACAATATCCCGCGTGGTACCGGCCCGCGCTGACACAATAGCCGCTTCCCGGCCAACCAAAGCATTGAGAAGGGATGATTTTCCAGCATTCGGCGCGCCGATGATGGCGAAGACCAAACCCTCGCGCAGCAATTCGCCGCGCCGCGCATCGGCCAAATGCGCCTCGATTTCCGCGCGCAACGCCCCTGCCCCGGCGCGCGCCTTCGCGTCCAGATCGGTGGGAAGGCCATCTTCGGCGAATTCAATCGCGGCCTCCTGGTGGGCTAGCAGCCGGGCCAAGCGCTCAGCCCAAGCGCCATAAAGCTTGGCCAAGCCGCCATCTGCCTGGTGCAGTGCCTGGCGCCGCTGCGCCGCAGTCTCGGCCGCGACCAGATCGGCGATGCCCTCGGCGGCAGTCAAATCCATCTTGCCATGAAGGAAGGCGCGGCGCGTGAATTCGCCGGGCTCTGCCTCGCGCAGCCCGGCAGCAGTCAAGGCCTCCATCACCCCGGCAATAACGCTACGTCCACCATGCAAATGCAGCTCAGCCGCATCTTCGCCGGTATAGGAAGCAGGCCCCGGAAACCAAAGCACAAGGGAATGGTCTAGCGTCTCTCCATCCGTGGCGCTGAGCCGTCGCAGACTCGCGCGGCGTGCGGGCGGCAGGCTGCCGGCCAACCGCCTCACCGCTTCATCCGTGCCAGGGCCCGACAAGCGCAGTACAGCAACCGCGCCGGCCGCCGCACCGCTTGCTAATGCATAGATGGTATCGGCCGCGCTCACCTATTGCCTCGTTTCACGTGAAACACTCGCCATGCCCTATCCCTTTGCGGGCGGGACATCGCGTTCGGTCAGCATCAGGCGCGTCACGCGACCTTTTTGGCGAAGATGCGTTTCCAGTACTTCATCAATATCGGCTTTCGTTTCGATTTTATACCAAATGCCCTCGGGGTAAATCACCATGGCCGGGCCGAATTCGCAGCGATCCAAGCAGCCGGCCATATTCACCCGCACCCCGGCCAGCCCCAATTCCTTGCCGCGCGCCTTCATATAGTCGCGCAACGCCTCACTCCCGCGCGCCGCGCAGGACCCGCGCTTATGCCCCTCCGGACGCCGATTGCAGCACACGAAGACATGCGCCTGAAAATAAGGCGGTGGGTCTGAGGCAGCTTTCCCCTTCGCTTTCAGATCGCTCATGCTCACCCCCGTTGCTTGAATGTCTTTCCTTGCCGCCTAACCGGCTATTCGTCAAAACCGCGCCGCTTGACGCTACCCGGCCTTGGTGCCACTTCGCTTGCGCGTCATGCCGCAACTCTCTCTTCATACCCCCCTTGGTGAGGTCACCATCTCCGAAGATGGCGGCGCCATCGTCGCGCTTGATTGGGGCCGCGGTCGAGATCAGGAAGCAACCCCCCTGCTTTGCCAAGCGCGGGATCAATTGCAAGCATATTTCGACGGCAAGCGCATGAGTTTCGACCTGCCGCTCGCGCCCGAAGGCTCTGACTTCCAAAAGCGCGTCTGGGCCGCGCTTTGCGCAATCCCACCGGGCGAAACCCGCAGTTATGCTGATATCGCCCGCACCATCGGCTCCGCCCCACGCGCAGTCGGCGGGGCCAATGGCGCCAACCCCATTCCGCTTTTCATCCCCTGCCATCGCGTCATCGCCGCCGATGGGTCTCTGGGCGGCTATTCCGGTGGCGATGGACCGGCTACAAAGCGCTATCTTTTAGATCATGAAAGCCGCGCGCTTCTTCTCCCCCTCAACACCTGATGGATACCCCCATGAATCACGCTATCCGCATCCATGAACCCGGCGGCCCGGAGAAAATGATTTGGGAAGAAGTACCCCTTCCCGCCCCCAAGCCAGGCGAAGCGCTGGTGCGGCACAAGGCCGTTGGCCTGAATTACATTGACGTCTATTTCCGCACTGGCCTTTACAAAGCGCCCAGCATGCCGGCCATCATCGGCATGGAAGCCTCAGGCATTGTGGAAGCGATCGGCGAGGGCGTGACCGAAGTGAAAGTCGGTGATCGCGTGGCCTACGCCACCGGCCCGATCGGCGCCTATGCCGAAGCACGCACCATCAAGGCCGACCGCCTGGTGAAAATGCCGGATGCGATCAGCTTCGAACAAGGCGCCGCAATGATGCTGCAAGGCATGACAGCCGCCTTCCTGATCAAGAAATGCTACGCCGCCAAGGCAGGCCAGACCGTGCTGATTCATGCGGCGGCTGGCGGGGTTGGCCTTATCCTCAGCCAATGGGCCAAGCATCTTGGCTGTACTGTCATTGGCGTGGTCAGCACGCCGGAAAAAGCAGCGCTCGTGAAGGATCACGGCGTGGATCATGCGTTGCTCACCAGCGATGATATCCCTGCCCGCGTGAAAGACATCACCAAGGGCGGCATGCTGCCCGTGGTGTATGACAGCGTAGGCAAGGACAGCTTCCTGACCTCGCTCGATTGCTTGGCGCCTTACGGCCTGATGATTTCCTACGGCAATGCTTCAGGCCCCGTTGCCATTCCCGATCTTGGCATTCTAGCCGCCAAGGGCTCGCTCTATGTCACGCGGCCCACGCTTGCGACCTATACGGCGCAACGCGAGGATTTGGTGGCGCGCGCCAATGATTTGTTTGAGGTCGTTGCCTCGGGCGCGGTCAAGATTCGCGTCAATCAAAGCTACGCACTGAAGGATGCCGGTTCCGCGCATATTGCGCTTGAATCGCGCAAGACCACCGGCAGCACGGTTCTTATTCCCTAAGATTACGACCTGGGCTTCAGAACCATTAACCTGAAGCCCAGATGCCCGCCATCACCCGAACTGTAATGCCGCCACCTTGTCCTGCGGCCTGACAAAATAAACATAGCGATAGGCTTCCCGCATGCCAAGGCTCTGTTGCGCCGTGCAGGAAGCCCGATTGGCTGAGGACACTTGCGCCCATAGCCATTCCGCGCCCTGCGCCGCGGCCCATTGCGCTGCCGCGCGGGTAATACGGGACCCTATGCCCCGGCGCCGCGCTTCAGGCACCACCGCCAGATCAAAAAACCCGGCCAGCCGCCCATCGGCCACCACTGAAATACAGGCCACTGGCTTGCCATCCTCGTACAACACCAGCCAAGCTGCTGGTACCATCATCATGCTGACCGCGCGTTCCTTCTCGGTTCGCCGCGCTGGCACCTGATGTTCGGCTGTGGCCGTGACCGCCATCCAATCCTCATCAGGGGCGGCTAGCACGCGCACTGCATCGTCAGTGCGAGCGACGCCCTGAACCT
This sequence comes from Alphaproteobacteria bacterium, assembly GCA_026400795.1. Taxonomy (GTDB): domain Bacteria; phylum Pseudomonadota; class Alphaproteobacteria; order Acetobacterales; family Acetobacteraceae; genus Neoroseomonas. The sequence continues at coordinate 37,525 of JAPLOJ010000222.1, read as the reverse complement.
TTGCCAGGAAAATGATCGTCTCATCCTTCGATACATAGCCGCGCGCCGCGAGCGCCTCTGCCATGCCTGGCGGATCAAGCGGTGTGGAGCGAAACCGTACCGGTAGTTTCAGCGCCTCATAACGCTTCTCAATGCGCGCAATGCGAGCCGATAATTCCGGGTCTGCCTCAGCGCTCAAACTGCTCGCTGCATTCGCGCGGCCTGTACCGCCCAAAAATGCACGCACGACAAAACTGCCATCAAAAGCGACGCGCTGCGCCGGTACCGCTGTTAGGCAAGCGCGCTCCAGGGCCGCAATACTCGGTTGGTCTTCTGTCACCAGTGTCAGGCCTTCCCGATCACACCCGCAGCAGGATCCTCAGGCGGGGCGGCCGCTTTGGTCTCGCGCCGCCGCGCATGCCAGGCTTCCATCAATTGCAGGATGGTCGCTGCGGTTTCCTCAATGCTACGCCGCGTCACATCAATCACCGGCCAGCCTTGGCTGGTGCAAAGCCGCCGCGCGGCGATGATCTCCGCCTTCACCGCTTCAGGATCAATGTAATCCGTCGTGTCTTGCCGCACACCTTGGCCACCAATGATCTTCAGGCGGTGCCGGCGGATATCAATCAGCGCATTCGCTTCAATATAAAGCCCGACCACGGGGCAGGGCGGGTCATTCAAAATCTCGGGCAGGCTAGCACCTGGCACGATCGGCACGTTGGCAGCCTTGATCCCGCGATTGGCCAGATAAAAGCAGGTGGGCGTCTTGCTGCTGCGCGAAACCCCAACAAGGACCACATCAGCGTTCCGAATGCCGACAGTCCCTTGGCCATCATCATGGGACAGCACGTAATGCATGGCATCAATGCGCCGAAAGTAATCTGCATCCATCACATGCTGCGCAGCACGCTTTTCACGGGCCCGTACCCCTGTCGCGTCCTGGAGCAGCGCCATCACCGGATCAAGCGGCGAGAGGCATGTGACTCCCATCCGTTGGCACGCTTCTTGCAACACATGCCGCAGGCTCGAATCTACCAAAGTATAGAGCACCGGCCCTGGTTCATGTTGAATACCCTCCAACACGCGATCCAATTGAAGGCGGGATCGAATCAGGCTCCAGCGATGATCCACCACATGGTGATCATCAAACCGCGCCAGCGTCGCGCGGGCGATGGATTGCAACGTTTCCCCGGTTGAATCGGATACCAGGTGCAAATCAATATGCCTGTTTGTCATAGCGGGAGAATTCCGTGAATCAATGTGGATAACGGGGGTGGATTCCAGCACCGATCCCGCGCGAACCCATAATGGGGATGAAACCCCCTCATCGCGCAAGCCTGGATGCTTTTGCCGAGCCGTGATCCACTACAAGCGCAACTCCTATCACCACTGACAGAATCACCAATGCCCATTGATTTGCCATCGGGAGAACCCTGTGGATGGAATTGGCATCACTTGCCTCCCCATGATCCACAGGCCCTACAAGCTACCTCATCTTTCAGAATCTTAGATTCAATGCTTAGGTGAGGGTCATGGAAATGGAAAACGAGCCCAGCCGGGCCAAACCCTTTTTGCGCGTCTTGGCCGGAGAACCCGTCTGGCCGCCCCCCGTATGGCTGATGCGCCAGGCCGGGCGCTATCTGCCCGAATATCGCGCGACCCGCGCTATAGCAGGGGATTTCATCTCCCTCTGCACCACGCCGGATTTGGCGGCTGAGGTCACGCTGCAACCCATCCGCCGTTATGGCATGGATGCCGCCATCCTGTTTTCCGATATCCTGATCGTACCTTGGGCGCTCGGCCAGGGGCTACGCTTTGCCGAAGGTGAAGGCCCGCTGCTCGACCCGATCCGCTCGGCTGAAGGCATCGCCGCCCTCAATCTGGATGGCTTGCTTGCGAAAGCCGCGCCGATTTTCGAAACCGTCCGCCTAACCCGCGCCGGGCTTAATCAGGATCACCCGAAAACCGCGCTGATCGGCTTTGCCGGTTCACCCTTCACCGTTGCCTGCTACATGGTGGAAGGTCGCGGCAGCAAGGATTTCGCCGCCACCCGCGGCATGGCCTACAGCGACCCCGCCAGCTTTGGCCGACTGATCCGCATTCTGCAGGATGCCACCGTCGAATATCTGGTCGCTCAAGTTGAGGCAGGTGCCGAGGCGCTGATGCTGTTCGACACCTGGGCTGGCCTGCTTCCACCCAGCCAATTCCGCCGCTGGGTGATTGAACCCTCAGCCGCCATCGCCCGAGCGGTGCGCAAGCGCTGCCCAACAACGCCCATTATCGGCTTTCCTCGTCTGGCAGGGCCCATGCTGCCCGATTACGCCAGCCGGGCAGCAGTAGATGGGGTTGCCATGGATACCAGCATGGACCCGCGCTGGGCCGCCCAGGCTGTGCCGGCAACCATGCCACTGCAAGGCAATCTGGACCCGCTGGCGCTAGTCGCCGGTGGTGCTGCTTTGGAAGCCGAGGCGCGCAGCATTCTGGCTGCCATGCGCGGCAGGCCTTTTATCTTTAATCTGGGCCATGGCATCATCCCACCCACCCCACCCGAACATGTCGCGCAGCTCATGCGCATCATCCGAAGCGGGTAAGGCGCGCTACGAAGTACCTTCGGGCGTGAAGGGGGGCTTCAGCCAAAGCGCCTCCTTAATCTTGCCGGAAACGAACACCTCATGCGCGGCTAGTGCTTCTGCGGATGGGGTAATCAGCACCGCGTCACGCTCCACCGTTTCCACATCAAGATTGACCATGCGCGGCGCGGATTTGGCGGCCAATTCCAGCCCCGGCTGCTTGCCGCCCATCATTTCCAGATAGACCTGCGCCAAAAGCTGGCAGTCGAGCACGGCGTTGTGGTTACCGCGCATGGAATTATCCACTCCAAGCCGGCGACACAGCGCGTCCAGATTATTCGGCATGCCGGGAAAGCGCGTCTTCGCCATCGCCAGGCTGTCAATCATGCGGCGGCGATCCAAGGGTGGGCGCTGACACCGAAACAACTCAGCATCCAGAAAGCCGAAATCGAAGGGGGCATTATGCGCAATGATGTCGGCATCACCCAAGAATTTCAGGAGCTGATCGGCAATCGCAGCGAATTTCGGCTTGCCGGCGACATCACCATTCGTGAAGCCATGAATGCGTGAAGCCTCGGCTGGGATATCGCGTTCCGGATCAATCACGCTGTGAAACGCCTCACCCGTTGGCAGCAGATTGAATAGCTCCACCGCCGCCACTTCAATCACGCGGTCGCCCGTGAGCGGATCGAGCCCCGTCGTTTCCGTATCCAGCACAATCTGGCGCATCAGCCCGCTTCCCTGAGCCGGCGCAACAAGCGCCTAATGGCAGCAACGGCAAAATGCCGCGACAACCCGCTATGCATCACCACATCAGCGCGTCGGCGCTTTTCAGCATCCGGCATTTGCCGCGCGCGAATGGCGGCAAGCCTTTCCCGCGTCATCCCCGGCCGGCGCATAACGCGCGCCGCCTGAACCGCAGCGGGGGCTGAGACCACCACCACCAGGTCAACGCGCTTCTCACCACCCGTTTCCAACAGCAAGGGAATATCCAAGACGACCAAGGATTTCCCCGCACGCCGCGCCGCCGCCAGAAAACGCTTCTCGGCATCGCGCACCAGGGGATGGACAATGCGTTCCAGAACCTTCAGCGCGGCTGGATTACCAAGCGCAGCACGACGCAGTGCCTCCCGATCCACCGCGCCGCCGCGCGTCGTGCCTGGAAAGGCCGCTTCAATCGGTCGCACCGCACGCCCGCCCACCGCCTGCAATTCATGCACGGCTTGATCAGCATCGAATATCGGCACCCTATGGCGGCGAAACATAGCGGAGGCCGTGGATTTACCCATCCCGATCCCGCCCGTGAGGCCGATGATCTTCATGCGCCATCCCGCTTCGGGATATCGGCGGCCACCACATCGCGCAAAGCCTGATCCACCTGAGGTGCCACGCCGAACCAGGCCTCAAAACCCGGCCGCGCCTGATGCAGCAACATGCCAAGCCCATCCACCGCAACCAGGCCCCGCGCCCGCGCTGCCGCCAGAAGGCGGGTTTCGAGCGGCACATAGACAATATCCGCCACGACCGCGCTGGCCGGCAAAGGCGCCAGATCCACCTCCAGCCCCGGCTGGCCTTGCATGCCGAGGGAGGTGGTATTCACAAGCAAAGCCGCGTCTTCGAGGGATGGCCGATCCGCGACATGGATCGGCCCGCCCAGGTCACGCGCCAAAGCCTCGGCCTTTGCAGCAGTGCGGTTCACCAGCGTCACACGCGGCGCGCCGGCATCGAGCAACGCGGCCGCAATGGCGCGCGCCGCACCGCCCGCGCCCAAAAGCACAGCGGGGCCAGCATCCGCGCGCCAGCCGGGTGCCGCTTCGCGGATGCTTTCCAGGAAGCCGAAGCCATCGGTGTTGGAGCCTTCAATCCTGCCATCGCGGAAAATTAACGTATTCACCGCCCCGGCACGCCGCGCGAAGGGCGCAACCGCATCACAAATCTCAAAAGCCGCGAGCTTATGGGGGATGGTGACATTGGCGCCGCGAAAGCCGAGATCCACCAGCGCGCGCACCGCTGCAGCAAAGCCGCTGGGCGCCACGCCAAGCGGAATATAGGCACCATCAATGCCATAGCGTTGCAGCCAGAACCCATGGAGGCGCGGCGAACGTGAATGGGTGATCGGGTGGCCGAAAACCCCGGCGAGGCGGGCATGACCGGAAAGCAGATTCATGGCACCAGAAAGCACTGCAGGCGGGCGGAAAGCAAGGCTTTAAGCGGCTACTTGGCGGAGCCATTCCGGCAAATTGTAATACATGGTGACCCGTGTGATGCGGCCATCCTTCACTGCGAAAAACGCCCCGGCCGGCAGGGCGTAGCGCTGGCCACGCGCCGGCGGCAGCCCGGTATCCTGCGCCAGATATTCGCCATGCACCTGGAATTCAGCCGCGGCACGGGCGCCATCAGCGCCGACCATGATTACGATATCGCGCAATTCTTCCCGGTAGCAGCGCGCCATCCGGTCCAGAAAGGCGGCGAAGGCCAGCTTGCCTTGCTCGGCGCCGCCCTGATTGATGTCATGAACCACATCATCGGCCAGCAGTGCCAGCATGCCCGGCCAATCACCGCGATTGAAGGCGGCCAGATAGGCGGCAACGATGTCGTGCGCAGTGTTCATGATGGCTTTCCTTGCCGGGTCCGGGTCGCCTGCCTATACAGCACCCCGCACGAGCCTTACGCCAGAGCACAGAACCGCCATGACCGCCAAGTCCCCCAGTTTTCAGGACATCATCCTGCGCCTGCATCGCTTTTGGGCGGATCAGGGCTGCGTGATCCTGCAGCCCTATGACATGGAAGTGGGCGCGGGCACTTTCCACCCGGCGACCACATTGCGCGCCCTTGGCCCAAAGCCCTGGAAGGCGGCTTATGTGCAGCCATCACGCCGGCCCGCCGATGGCCGTTATGGCGAAAACCCCAATCGGCTACAGCACTATTACCAATATCAGGTGATCTTGAAGCCATCACCGGCAGACCCGCAGGCGCTGCTGATTGAAAGCTATCGCGCGCTTGGCATTGACCCCGCTTTGCATGACATCCGCTTCGTTGAGGATGATTGGGAAAGCCCGACGCTCGGCGCCTGGGGCCTGGGCTGGGAGGTTTGGTGCGACGGGATGGAGGTGACGCAATTCACCTATTTCCAACAGGTGGGCGGCATTGCCTGCGAAAAGCCGAGCGCCGAACTGACCTACGGGCTGGAACGCTTGGCCATGTATATCCAGGGGGTCGAGAATGTTTATGACCTGGATTTCAATAATGAGGGCGTGAAATACGGCGATGTGTTTCTGCGCGCCGAACGCGAATACAGCGCCCATAATTTCGAAGCCGCCGACACCAAAATGCTGTTCCGCCACTTTGAGGATGCCGAGGCTGAATGCGCCGCGCTTCTAGAACGGAAGCTGGCGCTGCCGGCCTATGACCAATGCATCAAGGCATCGCATCGCTTCAATCTGCTGGATGCGCGCGGTGCTATCAGCGTGACGGAGCGCGCTGCCTATATTGGCCGCGTGCGGACGCTGGCGAAGGGGTGTTGTGAGGCCTGGCTGGCCGGCGAAGGGGCGTGACCTTGCGCTTTCGAGGGCTTTCTACCATATCAGGGGCGCTTTCTACCAAAGGTGCGTCATGGGCCAGTTGAACATCAAGGATACCGCGCTGATTGCTGAAGCGAAGGAGCTTGCGGCAATGCTCGGCACCACGGCGACCGGGGCCGTGCGGGTAGCAGTGCAGGAAAAGCTCGCGGCCACCAAGGAAGCCCGGGCGCAAAAGGTGGCGGAAATCCTCGCCATTGGGGAACGGGTGCGCCCGACTCTCACGCCGGGGGCGAGTTCCGATCACCGCGACCTTTATGATGAAAACGGTCTGCCGCGATGATCCTCGATTCCTCTGCGGTGCTGGCCATGTTGTTCGGTGAACCGGAAGCGGCGGCTTTTGCCGAGGCGGCTGAAGAAGCAACCGACCGCGCCATATCTGCGGCATCATGGCTGGAGGCAGCAATTGTTGCCGATAACCGCAGCCCTGTTGCCGCGGCGGAATTCGCGGGGCTGATGGCGCGGCTTGATTTGGAAATCGTGCCCTTCACCGCCAACCAAGCCATGCGCGCGCGGGAAGCGCATCGCCGCTACGGCAAGGGCCGCCACAAGGCGGGCCTCAATCTGGGCGATTGTTTTGCTTATGCGCTGGCGAAAGAACGTGGCCAGACACTGCTTTTCAAGGGCGATGATTTCGCCGCAACCGATATAGAGCCGGCGATCAAAACTCATGGCTGAATTTGCTGAACTGCTGATTGAACTATTTTCCGAAGAAATACCGGCACGTATGCAGGAAGCGGCGGCTGACCGCTTCTGCGATTCAATGCGTAACTTCTTGGGAAAAAGCATATCCCCCCCCCGACACGAGTATCGCGCATTCGCGCCTCGGCGGATCACCTATCGCGCAGAAATCCGCACTGCGATCCCCTCACGGGAAGACGAAAAGCGAGGCCCGCGTCTGGATGCTCCCGATGAGCCGTTGTTGGCCTTCCTCACGAGCCAGTTGCCGCGCGGCGAGGACCCGATGGCTTGGGCGAAAGAGGGCTTGGCAACGCTAAGAAGCGGAGGGGTCTTCGATGTAGGTGGACCTTCGCAACTGCGCTTCGAGGCTACCCAGGCAGGGAAAGCGACGCATGTCTTCATGCGGCGAACCCTGACTGGCGAAGCACCTGCATCCGTCTTGGCGCGCGAATTGCCCGCGCTGATCCGCACTTTCCCCTGGCCGAGATCCATGCGCTGGGGCGGCACATCTTCCATGGTTTGGGTGCGGCCCTTGAAGCGCATCCTGTGCGTGCTGGATGGCGCCGTGGTGCCCTTCACCCTGGCGCAAGGCGGGGATGATGGCCATGGCTTGGCGAGTGGCGATTTGACCGAAGGCCATCGGATCATGTCCCCCGGCGCCTTCAGCGTGCGGGACTTTGCTAAGTATAAGGCCGAACTTACCGAGCGCCAGGTTGTGCTGCAAGCGGAAGACCGCGCGCGCATGATCCGCGATGGAATCGCGGCACTCGCGGGTGCCGAAGGTTTGGAAGTGGTGCCGGATGAGGCGCTGATCACTGAAGTCGCTGGCCTTGTCGAATGGCCAGTGCCTTTGCTCGGGCGCATTGATGACGCCTTCATGGATCTACCGCCCGAAGTCATGCGCGCCACCATGCGCGTCAATCAGCGTTACTTCGCGCTGCGCAAGCCTGATGGCACGGCGGCGCCGCGCTTTGCGTTGGTTTCGAATATCGCAGCGCCTGATGGTGGTGCCGCGATTATCGCTGGCAATGACCGCGTGCTGCGCGCGCGTTTGGCAGATGCGCGCTTTTTCTGGGATTTGGACCGAAAGCAAAAGCTGGAAAGCTTCCTGCCCAAGCTGGATAGCGTGGTGTTCCACGCGAAGCTCGGCACGCAAGGCCAGCGTGTGGCGCGGCTTGAAAACCTTGCTGGGCTGATCGCGGAAAAATTGGGCGCCGATGCGGCGCTGGCGCGGCGCGCAGCGCGGTTGGCGAAGGCTGATCTTGCCTCCGGCATGGTGGGGGAATTCCCCGAATTGCAGGGCGTGATGGGGCGGTATTACGCGCTGGGTCAGGGTGAGGATGCGCGCGTGGCGGAAGCCATTGCCGCGCATTATCGCCCGGTGGGCGCGGGCGATGCTGTGCCGACGGAGCCGGTGGCCATTGCGTTGGCGCTGGCGGATAAGATTGACCAATTGGTTGGCTTCTTCGCCGTGGGCGAAAAGCCAACTGGTAGTGGTGATCCTTTCGCGCTCCGCCGCGCGGCGCTCGGCGTCATTCGCATCATTCGGGAAAATGGGCTGCGGCTGGCGCTCGGGGATATTATCGGCGAAGCCTTTTTCGGCTTCCCGCAAGCAACCGGCAGCACCGCGCAGCCCAGCTTCGGCATGGACATCGCGGAAGCGAAGCGCGCTAGCGGCTGGCAGGCACCAAGTGGTGCCGCGCATCCCCCGATGGTAGCAGCCTTTGCCGCTGGCTTGCTCGATTTCCTCGCCGAACGCCTGCGCGTGCAATTGCGTGGTGAGGGTGCGCGGCATGATGTGGTGGCGGCGGTCTTTGGCGCCACACCAGATGATGATTTGAACCGCCTCCTCTCCCGCGCCGAAGCCGTGCGCGGCTTTGTGGAAAGCGAGGCCGGTGCCAATCTGCTGGCCGCCCATCGCCGCGCGGTGAATATCCTGCGCATCGAAGAAAAGCGCGACGGCCACGCCTTTGACACCGGCTATGAAGCGCATTTGCTGAAATTGCCGGAAGAAGCCGCCCTGGCTGCCGCTTTGCAAGAAGCCGGCACCCGCATTCGCCTGGATATCGAAGCCGAGGATTTTGAACGCGCCATGGATGCCATGGCTGGGCTCCGCGCCCCGGTGGATGCCTTTTTCGAAAAAGTGATCGTGAACGACCCGGCGCCGGAACTTCGCCGCAATCGTCTGCGACTGCTCGCCCGTCTGCGTGCCGCCATGGATGCCGTGGCGGATTTCTCCAAGATTGAAGCCTGAGGAACCCCCCCATGACACAATGGGTCTATAGCTTCGGCGCCGGCCACAATGAGGGCCGAGCCGATATGCGGAATCTTCTGGGTGGCAAGGGCGCCAACCTGGCCGAAATGGCCTCGATCGGCCTGCCCGTGCCACCTGGCTTCACCATCACCACCGAAGTTTGCACCGCCTATTACGATAATGGGCAGAAATACCCCGATGATCTGGCGCAGCAGGTCCGCGCCGCGTTGGCGCTTATTGAGGAAGCGGTGGGTAACCGCTTCGGTGATCATCACCGGCCCTTGCTGGTATCTGTGCGCTCCGGCGCGCGGGTTTCCATGCCGGGCATGATGGATACCGTGCTGAACCTTGGCCTGAATGACCAAACCGTCGAAGGCCTTGTGGCGGCTTCGGGTGATGCGCGCTTTGCCTGGGATTCCTACCGCCGCTTCATCCAGATGTATGGGTCCGTCGTGCTCGACGTTGATCATCATCGCTTCGAGGAAATTATCGAGCATGTGAAGCTCGACACCGGGAAGAATGAAGATACGGAACTCACCGCGTCCGAATGGCATCGCGTGGTGGATGGCTACAAGGAAATGGTCGCGGAAGTCACCGGCAGGCCCTTCCCGCAGGATCCTGAAACGCAGCTTTGGGGCGCGATTGGTGCGGTGTTTGGTAGCTGGATGAACCAGCGTGCGGTGACGTATCGGCGCCTGCATGACATCCCGGCCGAATGGGGCACAGCGGTTAATGTGCAAGCCATGGTCTTCGGCAATATGGGCGAGGATTGCGCAACCGGCGTGTGCTTCACGCGCGACCCTTCCACCGGCGAGAACGTCTTCTACGGCGAATACCTGATCAATGCGCAGGGTGAAGATGTGGTCGCGGGTATCCGCACGCCGCAGCCTATGGCGAAGGAACGCTCAAAGCCGACTGAGCGCAGCATGGAAGATGCCATGCCGGCGGCCTATGCTGAATTGGTGCAAGTGCGCGCGACGCTGGAACGCCATTACCGTGACATGCAGGACATTGAATTCACGGTGCAGAGCAACAAGCTTTATATGTTGCAAACGCGCAATGGCAAGCGCACGGCCGCCGCATCATTGAAAATCGCGGTGGATATGGCGCGTGAGGGTTTGATTGATCACACGGAAGCCGTGCGGCGCGTGAACCCCGCAGCACTTGATCAATTGCTGCACCCAACGCTGGACCCCAAGGCGCCGCGTAAGCTGTTGGCGAAGGGCTTGCCCGCTTCCCCCGGTGCTGCCTGCGGCATTGTTGTCTTCAGCGCAGATGAAGCTGAAGCGCGCGCGCAAAAAGGTGAAAGTGTTATTCTGGTGCGGATTGAAACCTCACCCGAAGATATTCACGGCATGCATGCAGCGCGCGGCGTGCTGACCACACGCGGCGGCATGACGAGCCACGCGGCGGTGGTGGCGCGCGGCATGGGCCGGCCCTGCGTGGCGGGCTGTGGCGGTGTCACGGTGGATTACAATAACCAATATCTCAGCGCAGGTGGCGTGCGCATCGAAGCCGGCCAGATCATTACGCTGGATGGTGCGACGGGTGAGGTTTTCATCGGCACCGTCGCCATGGTGGAACCGCAGCTTTCCGGCGATTTCGCGACACTCATGGGTTGGGCCGATAAGGTGCGCCGCTTGCGCGTGCGCGCCAATGCGGAAACGCCTTTGGATGCGGAAACCGCCAGGCGTTTTGGCGCCGAAGGCATTGGGCTCTGCCGCACCGAACATATGTTCTTCGACCCTGAGCGGATTGGCGCGGTGCGCCAGATGATCATGGCAGAAACCGAACAGGGCCGGCGCGCCGCACTTGCGCGCTTGTTGCCATTCCAGCGCAAGGATTTTCTGGACCTGTTTGAAATCATGGCGGGCCTGCCAGTGACAATCCGCCTGCTCGATCCGCCGCTCCATGAATTCCTGCCCCACAGCGACTATGAAATCGCCGAAGTGGCGGCATCCCTCGGCACTGAGGTTGAGGCGATGCAGCGGCGCATGCAGGAATTGTCAGAAGCGAACCCGATGCTCGGGCATCGCGGCTGCCGCTTGGGGATTTCCTACCCGGAAATCTATGAAATGCAGGCGCGCGCAATTTTCGAAGCGGCCGCCGAAATTGGCCGCAAGACGCATAAGGCCCCGGTGCCGGAGATTATGATTCCGCTGGTTGCGACCAAGCGCGAATTGGAAATCACCCGCGCCATGGTGGATCGCGTCGCGCAGGAAGTTTTCGCAGAAGGCGGTTATCATGTGGTCTATAGCGTCGGCACCATGATTGAGCTGCCGCGCGCTGCCCTCACTGCCGATGCCATTGCCACTGTGGCGGATTTCTTTTCCTTCGGCACGAATGACCTGACGCAAACCACCTTCGGCCTTTCGCGTGATGATGCCGGTAAGTTCCTGCCGCTTTACATCGAAAAGGGCATTTTTCCGAAGGACCCGTTTGTCTCCATTGATCCGGATGGCGTGGGCGCTTTGGTGCGCATTGCCGCCGAAAAAGGCCGCAGCGTGAAAGCCGATATCAAGCTTGGCATTTGTGGTGAGCATGGGGGCGATCCGTCTTCCATCCATTTCTGCGAAAGTGTCGGCTTGGATTACGTTTCCTGTTCGCCCTATCGCGTGCCGGTGGCGCGCCTGGCGGCGGCGCAGGCGGCGCTGCAATCGGGCGGGGCTGATCGCACCGCGTAATGGCAGCGGCGCCAAAATCCGCAGGGCGGGAAAAGCGCTGCGGGGTATGCGGCCATGAAAGCCAGCAACCAGGCTTTCGCCCGCCAGTGCCGGAACAGGCGCCCGACCTTGATTTAAGGCCTGGTGAGCCCGTGCGGTCCACCATGGTACGGTGGTTGGAAGCCTGCCCGCATTGTGGCTATGCCGCGCCCGATATCAGCGAAGCGCATCCCGCCGGTGCGCAGGCCGTTGCGGCCGCGCCTTACCGGGCTTTGATTGCGGATACGGCGCATCCGGTTTTGGCGCGGCGCTTTCTGGCCTGGGCGCATGTGCTGGAAGAAACCGGCGCCTTGCACGCGGCAGCGGAAGCAACGCTTCATGCCGCTTGGGTGGCGGATGATCTGAACCGCGATGATCTGGCGCGGCAATGGCGGCGCGAAGCAGTAGCGCTGTGGCGGAGCGGCCCGGCGCTTGATGCTGAACAATCCGTTCGCGTGATTGATGCGCTGCGCCGCGCGGGGGATTTTGCTGAGGCGGCAGCGGCGGCGGAGGCGCTTGATGCGCTCAATCCGCCCGAAGCCGTGGCGCAAGTAACAGCTTTGGAAGCAAGGCTGATCGCGGCCGAGGATATGGGGCGGCATAGCATGGCCTCAGCCCTCGCCCCCCCAGCGCGGCGGCCGCATGTGACGCATCAACCAAAAAAAAGGCCGCCCGAGGGGGGCGGCCTGAAATCCTGGCTCCGCAGGATATTTCGGGGTTAGGCGGCGCGGCCCGTGGGCAGCACGCCATCATTGGCGGCTTGCAGGGCAAAGCCCGGTTCAAAAACGCGGCTGATTTCACCGCGCGCCAAGCCGATATCGGCAAGCTGCGTGTCCGAAAGCTGATCCAGCGCCTTATAGGTGTCGCGCTTGGTCGGCCAGGTGGCGATGGCGGTCAGCACGGCGCCGACACCGGCCCCGAACGCTTTGAAGGCATGGCCAAAGACGCGGCTGCGCGCGGCGGCGCGGGCGGCGGCGGCTTCCTGGTGAATAGCCTCAATCGTCGCGGCGCGGGCCGAGAGGCTGGTTTCGAGATTGGCGAAATGCGGGTTCATGTTTAGCTTTCCTTTGCGGAGGCGCCGCCCGATAGGGCAGGGTCGCTGTCCGATGGGCGATGATATAGAGGCTTCTGGGGCACAGGTGATGCGCGAAGACCACAGCAGAGATATGCGTCCTGCGCATGCGTCCACAGGAAGCCATGCAACATTTGTGAAATGTTTGGTCAGGAGTTGCTCATGAATCGGGCTGAACGCTTGGGCGCCTTGCGCGCTGAACTCGCGCGGATGGGGGTGCAGGGCTTCCTGATCCCCCGCGCGGATGAGCATTTGGGCGAATATGTGCCGCGTTCCGCCGAAAGGCTGGCCTGGCTGACGGGCTTCACCGGCAGTGCGGGGTTGGCGATTGTGCTGCCAAGGCAGGCGGCGGTGTTTTCCGATGGTCGCTATACGCTGCAAATTCGCAACCAGATTGATGTCGCATATTGGGAACCGCGCCACATCACGGAAGAACCGCCGGCCGAATGGCTGGCCGCCCATGCGGATGGCCTGGTGATTGGCTATGACCCCTGGCTGCATAGCGAACCGGCGCTGGAACGCCTGAAGCGTCCGGGTGTCACTTTCCGCGCGCTGCAAGCCAACCCGATTGACGCCATTTGGGCGGATCGGCCACGCGCACCGGAAGCGCCGGCGCGGGCGCATCCGCTTTCCTATGCCGGCAAGCCATCGCCCGAAAAACGCGCTGACGCGGCCGCCGAATTGCGCGCGGCGGGCGTTGATGCAGTGGTGCTGGCCGATGCGCATTCCATCGCGTGGCTGCTGAATATTCGCGGTGGTGATTTGGACCACACGCCATTGGCGCTTGGCTTTGCGCTTTTGTTCGCGGATGGCGCGGTCTCATTATTCATGGAACCGGCGAAGCTGGATCACGAAACCCGCACGGCGCTGGGCAATGCGGTGGCGATTGCGCCGCGTGATGCAATGCCGGCGGCGCTGCGCGCCTTGAAAGGCAAGCGCATACGGATTGACCCCGAGGCAACACCTTCCTGGTTCACGGCTTGGCTGCGCGAAGCGGGTGCTGAAATCCGCGCGGGAGAAGACCCTTGCCGCATGCCGCGTGCCTGCAAGAACGCGGTGGAACAAGAAGGCGCGCGCGCGGCGCATCAGCGCGATGCGGTGGCGATGGCGCGCTTCCTGAGTTGGTTTGCCGAAGAAGCGCCAAAGGGGGGCTTAAATGAAATCTCCGCCGCCGCGCGCTTGCTGGCCTTTCGGCGCGACGTGCCGCTGTTTCAGGCAGAAAGCTTCCCCGCCATCAGCGGCGCGGGCGAAAACGGCGCGATTGTGCATTACCGCGCGACGGAGGCGAGCCATCGTGCCATCCATCCTAATGAATGCTATTTGATCGATTCGGGTGGGCAATATCTTGATGGCACCACGGATATCACGCGCACGCTTTGGACCGGGCAGGGTGCGGCACCGCAACGCTTGCGTGAATGTGTGACCCGCGTGCTGAAGGGGCATATTGCGCTTGCCACGCTACGCTTCCCCGCCGGTGTCGCCGGGCCGCATTTGGATGCGCTGGCGCGGCGCCCGCTATGGGATGCCGGGCTGGATTATGATCACGGCACGGGGCATGGCGTCGGGTCCTATCTTTCCGTGCATGAAGGCCCGGCGGCTTTCAGCCGCGCGGCGCGTGTGGTGGCTTTGGCTGAAGGTATGATTCTATCGAATGAACCTGGCTATTACGCCACCGGCGAATTCGGCATTCGGCTGGAAAATCTGTTGCTGGTGCAGAAGGCTGAGATCGCCGCCGCCGCAAAGCCGTTTCTGGAATTCGAAACCCTGACTTTGGCGCCCTTTGATCGTGCCTTGATCGAACCCGCGCTGCTGACGGTGGCGGAACGTGATTGGCTGAATGCCTATCACGCGCGTGTGGCGGCTGAGGTGGCGCCGTTATTGGATACGGAAACCGCTGCCTGGCTGCGCGCGGCCTGCGCGCCGATTTAATTCGCCGCCATTTCCACCCACTCCGCTTCGGTCAGTGTTTTCACGCCAAGCTCTGCCGCCTTGGCGGCTTTGGAACCTGCATCGGCGCCGACCACAACGAAATCGGTTTTCTTCGAGACTGATTTCGTGACCTTGGCGCCGAGGCGTTCGGCGAGTGCTTCGGCTTCGTCGCGTGTCATTTTCTCAAGCGTGCCGGTAAAGACCATGGTCCTTCCAGCGAAGGCGCTATCGGCGGCGCTGGTTGCTTCCACAGGCAAAGGTAAGACTTCAGTGGCCAGATCATCAAGTGCGGCCAGGTTGCGTGGTTCGGCGAAGAATTCGACAAGTTCTTCCGCAATAGCGGGACCGATGCCTTGGATGGAGCCCAATTCCTCCCGCGCTTCTGACCCGATTATATGCGCGGCGATCATGGCAGCGCGCCAGGCTTCCAGGCTGTGATAATGCCGCCCCAGGAGTTTGGCGTTCTGTTGCGTTCGCCCCAGCCTTCAAAGCCTGCGAGTATTTCCCGCTTTTGGTGCAGGCGGAAAATATCGGCAGGGCTTTTGATCAAGCCGGCATCGAATAGGGTTTGGATGTTTTCCTCGCCCAGGCCTTCAATATCCATGGCGCGGCGGGATACAAAATGTCTCAAGCGTTCGGTGGTTTGTGCGGGGCAGGTCAGGCCGCCAGTACAGCGGCGCACGACATCTTCGCCATCACGTATCGCGTGGCTGCCGCAGGCGGGGCAATTCAGCGGAAAGGCATAAGGCTGCGCATCGGTGGAGCGCTTTTCCAGCACAACGCCCAGAATTTGCGGAATGACATCACCGGCGCGTTGCAGCATGACGGTATCGCCAATGCGTACATCCTTGCGTGCGATTTCATCTTCATTATGCAAAGTCGCGTGGCGCACCACCACGCCGCCGACATTCACGGGTTCCATCACCGCGCGCGGTGTCAGTGCGCCGGTGCGGCCGACCTGGATTTCGATATCCAGCAATTTCGTGACCGCTTGTTCAGCGGGGAATTTCCACGCAACCGCCCAGCGCGGCGCACGGCCCACAAAGCCAAGCCGGCGCTGCCAATCAATCCGGTCAAGCTTATAGACCACGCCATCAATATCATAGGCGAGTGCGGCGCGGCCCGCGCCAATTTCCGCCTGGAAACTTTCAGCCGCGTCTTCGCTTTGCAGGCGCCGAGACAGCGGGTTCACCGCGAAGCCCCAGCGGCGTAGTTCATCAAGAAAATCATGATGTGTTTCGGCGGGTGCTTCGCTCGCCGCACCCATGGCATAGGCCAGCAGTTTCAGCGGGCGCGTGGCTGTGATGCGCGGATCAAGCTGACGTAGCGAACCAGCGGCGGCGTTGCGCGGATTGGCGGGGATCACCACGGCGTCGCCCAGCTTTTCGCCTGCAGCGCGGCGTGCTTCGCGTGCTTCGGCGGCTTCTTCCTGCGTGGCGCGGAAGTTTATGAAATCAGCCTTCTCCATGAAGACTTCGCCGCGAATTTCGATGCTCGCGGGGAAGGGCTGTTTCAGGTGCTGCGGCAGTGATGGGATCGTCAGCAAATTGGCCGTGACATCTTCGCCTTCTGCGCCATCGCCGCGCGTGGCACCTTTGATGAAGGCGCCGTTTTCATAGAGCAGGTTGATCGAAAGCCCATCAATCTTGGGCTCCCCCACAAAAGCTAATGCTTCGGTTTCTGCAAGCCCCAGGAAGCGGCGAATGCGTTTGCAGAAATCGATGAATTCTTCGGGCGAGAACACGTTATCCAGGCTCAGCATCGGCTCGCCATGGCGGGATTTGGCGAAGCCTTCGGCGACTGGCGCGCCGACGCGCCGTGATGGGCTGTCGCTGCGGATCAGGTGTGGGAAGCGCGCTTCAAGCGCGCGGTTGCGTGCCACCAGCGCGTCATACTCGGCGTCGGTGATCTCCGGCTGGTCCTTGGCGTGATAGAGCCTGTCATGCCGCGCGATATCGCGCGCGAGCGATGCCAATTCAATCACCGCATCCAATTCCGTTAGATCTTGTATGGCAGGCGCCTTCACGGCGTGCCCCTATTGCGAGGGCGGAATATCAAAAAAAGGAGGGGGCGCGGGGGAGTTCTCTCCCCCGCCCTTTCTTCAATTCTCACTCTTTACCCTCCAAAAGGCTCCGCGCCGCCGCCCGCGCCGCTTCAGTCACTTTCTCCCCCGCCAGCATGCGCGCCAGTTCTTCGTATCTTTCCGCCTGATCCAATATTTCTACCCGCGTTTCTGCGCGCTGCCCTTTTACTTGTTTTGCCACGCGGAAATGTCGTGCGCCGCGTGCCGCGACTTGCGGGCTGTGCGTCACGACCAGCACTTGCACGCGGTCCGCAACACGCGCCAGGCGCTCACCCACGGCCGCGGCGGTCGCACCACCAATGCCGCTATCCACTTCGTCAAAGATCAGTGTCGGCACAGGCGATCCGCGCGCCAGCACGACTTTCAGCGCCAGCATTAGTCGCGACAATTCGCCGCCCGAGGCGATTTTCGCGAGCGCGCCTGGCGTTTGTCCTGGGTTGGTCGCGACCAGGAAGGCCACGCGATCCTGCCCATCCGCGCCCCAGGCGGCTTCTTCGCGCGCCGTGATGTCTATCACCAGCCGCGCGCGATCCAGCTTTAGCGGCGGCAATTCCTCGGCCAGTGCTTTTTCAAGCGCCGAGGCTGATTTGCGCCGTACCGCCGAAAGCTTGGCGCCGGCGGCAAGATAGGCTTGCCGCGCCTTGGCCTCGGCGGCTTCCAGTGTTGCGACTTCGCCCGCGCCGGCATCAAGCGCTTCCAGGCGGGCGCGCAGATTGTTGAGTAGGCTTGCCAATTCCGTGACCGGCACGCTGTGTTTGCGCGCCGCTGCCCGTAGCGCGAAAAGGCGTTCTTCCACCTGTTCCAACCGGCGCGGATCGGGGCCAGTTTCGCTCATTAACCGGGTTAGCAGCCCCTCTGCCTCGCTCAGCGCATCCTGCGCGGCGGCGAGCGCCTGGATGGCGGGCTGTGCTTCGTCATTGGGTGGCGGCAGGCGTTCCAAGGCGCGCGCGGCTTCGCGGAGCGCGCGCGCTGGGGAGGCTGCGCGGCGGTCGCGTGGCGTGAGTTCCCCAAGGGCTGCGGCAATTGCCTCGGCCCGGCGTTCGCCCTGTTGCAGCTTTTGGCGTTCGGCGGCCAGCGCATCTTCTTCGCCTTCTTCCGGGGCAAGGTCGGCCAATTCGCCAACGGCGTGGCGCAGCCATTCTTCTTCGCGCTTCGCGCTGGCGATGGCTTCGCGCGCGGCCGCCAGGCGGCGTGTGGCGTCGCGCCAGGCGGCCCAGGCGCTGGCGGTGGCGCTGCGTTCGCCATCCAAGGCGCCGAAAGCGTCCAGCAGCCCGGCATGTGTGGCGGGGTCCGCAAGGCCCACTTGTTCATGCTGGCCTTGCACTTCTACCAGTGTGGCGCCCAGGCGCTTCAGCAGTGCGACGCTAACCGGCTGGTCATTGATGAAGGCGCGGGATTTGCCATCGGCTTGCAGAACGCGGCGCAGCACCAATTCATCCTCGGCGCTGATGCCTTGGTCGCGCAGAATATCGAAGCAGGGGTGATCAGCGCTGGGCAGGAAGGCCGCGGCAACACTGGCTTGCGCTTGCCCAGCGCGCACCAGCCCGGCTTCGGCGCGCTGACCAAGCGCCAAGCCAAGACTATCCAGCAAAATGGATTTGCCGGCGCCGGTTTCGCCTGTCAGCACCGCAAGCCCAGCGTCAAAACTCAGGTCGAGCTTTTCAATCAACACCACATCGCGAATGGCCAGAGAGGCGAGCATCGGCGCGCCGCCCCGTGCTCAGAAAATCTTGTTCAGCATCCGGCTGACAAAGCCGGAACGCTCACCACGGGCTTCGGCACCGGCGGCCACCAACAGCGCGTAGCTATCGGCATACCAATCGCTGCCGGGGTAGTTATAGCCAAGCACGGCCGCGTTGCGGCGCGCTTCTTCGGTCAGGCCAAGGTTCAGGTAGATTTCTACCAGCCGATGCAAAGCTTCGGGGACGTGGTTCGTGGTCTGGAAATCCTCCACCACGCGGCGATAGCGGCCAATGGCGGCCTGATGCAGACCCTGGCGCTGATAGAAGCGGCCAACGGTCATTTCCTTGCCGGCCAGGTGGTCTCGGCCAAGGTCAATCTTTAGCCGCGCATCACGCGCATAGGCGCTATCGGGGAAGCGGTTGATGACTTCCTGCAAGGACGCCATCGCGATGGTGGTCTGGCGCTGGTCGCGCTGCGCATCGGTGATTTGTTCATATTGGCAAAGCGCGCGCAGGTAATAGGCATAGGCAATGTCGCGATGGGATGGGTGCAGCTGAATGAAGCGATCCAAAGCGCCGATCGCTTCCGTGTAGCGATTGCGCAGATATTCCGTATAGGCCGCCATCAGTTTGGCGCTGGTGGACCAGGTGGAATAGGGGTGCTCACGCTCGATCGAATCAAAATACTCGACCGCGCGGGCATAGCTGCGCGCGCGCAGATTCTGCATGCCAAGGGCATAGAGCTGCTGCGGTTCCTCATCCGCCGCATTGGCGGTCACGCGTCGGGTGAGCGACGGGTCCGCACCGGTGGTGTTCGTTGAGCTTGAACTACCACAAGCGGCGAGGGTCAGAAGCAGAGCTATCGGCAGGAAGCGGCGCATGAATCCCGGTTCAACAGAAAGACAGCTTTGATATAGGGCAGAATGGCCTCGGGTGAAATCACCTGTAGCCAAAGATGCACATTCAGGCGAAAGCAGGGGCCTTTTGCTTGGCCGGGGTGGCAGCGCTGCCCACCCAGCGCCAAGCGCTGGGATCGGCGAAAAGCGCGCGCAACACTTGGTTGTTCAGCGCATGGCCGGACCGGCTGCCGATGAAGCGGGCGCGGAGTGGTGCGCCAGCCAGGGCAAGGTCGCCCACCATATCCAGCATCTTGTGGCGGATGAATTCATCCGCATGGCGCAGCCCGCCGGGGTTCAGAATGGTCATGCCATCCACCACCACGGCATTGTCCAGGCTGCCACCAAGGGCAAGGCCGGCTTCATGCAGGCGCGCGACATCTTCCTTAAGGCCAAAAGTGCGGGAATCCGCCACATTGGCCCGGAAGGCTTCGGCCGTGAGGCGGAAATTCAGCGACTGATAGCCGATGGCCGTATTGGGGTAGTCAATTTCCACCATGGCATCGAAGGCCAGTTCGGCATTCGGGCGCAATTCGGCGAAGGCGCCTTGAGCATCTTCCACGCGAACCGGGCGCAGCACTTCGATCATCTGGCGCGGGGCGGCGCTGGTTGCGATACCGGCGCAATCAATCAGGAACAGGAAGGGCGCGGCGGAGCCATCCAGGATGGGAATTTCCGGCCCATCCACTTCAATGATGGCATCATCAATGCCCGCACCCGCAAGGGCCGCCATGATGTGTTCAATCGTGCCGATGCGCGCTGTCGGCGCGGTGGGCGCCGTCACGGTGGTGCAAAGCCGCGTATCGGTCACGAAATCGAAGCGGGCTGGGATATCCACGCCAAGATCGGTGCGGCGGAACTGAATACCGGCACCGGCGGCGCCGGGATGCAGCGTGAGGGAGATCCGACGGCCAGAATGCAGCCCATCACCCACACAGCCAATCGAGGCCTTGAGGGTCTTGCGCCGACCATGTTCCGCAGGAAGAAAACCGTCCATCACACCCTTCGATTCTGGGCTGAAAGTCGCGCGGGAGACGCTTCCCTGATCAACCCAGTGTTACTTTCCCATGATGATCCGGCAAAAGCGATTCAAGCCTTGTTTCTGCATGTTTCACTATAACTATCTGATTTAATTGAATTGCTGCGATGCAAAGCTGGGCAAAATCAAGGCAGCCAGCCGGATCACTCCCGTCGCAGTACCTGATCCACCAGGCGGTCTGCCCAGGGGTTGCTGGAAAAACTCTCCCGCAACTTGGCCTCGGAATAGGTGTCGCGCAACCAATCCAGGAAGGGGGTTTCGGGATTGACGCGCTGGAAGGCGGCGAAGCTTTTGAAGAAAGCGTCCAGAATCCCAGTGCGTGATGCCGCTATATGACCATGGCGCAGTGAAAGCTGGGCCAGCGCTTCCTGCGCCGGGCGCCCTTGCAGCAAAAGCCAGATGCCAGCTGCAAGCCCGGTGCGATCAGCCCCCGATTTGCAATGGATGAGCGCCGGTTCCTTCATATCCTGGAAAATCCCGGCAAGCCTCAAGATGCGGTCCTTATGCGGTGCGCCGCGGCTTTCGAAAGGTGCGTCTATATGCGTGAGGCCAAGCCGCGCGGCTTCGGCCCGGCTGAGTGCATCCGCGCCGCAATCGGCGCGGTTGCCGCGCAGATTGATGATGGTGCGGATGCCATGGCGCCGCACCGCCTGGCGCAATTGCCAGGGCAGCGGGTGGTTGGACCGGTAAAGCCGCCCTGGCGCCACCACGCCCCAATTCCGCCAACCCAGGCGCAGGATGGCGTGGTCAATGAAAAGCGCATTGCCCCAGGCGGCGTTGGGCGTCACGCGCCGCTATTCCAGCCGCGCACCCGAAATCCGTACCGCTTCCTGCCACATGGGCCGTTCACGCTGGGCGCGGGCGATCATGTCTTCCGGGGTGGACCACACGGCCTCGGCCCCCACGCGCAGGAAGCGTTCCTTCACGGCGGGGTCGGCCACAATGCGCCGAAGTGCCGCGCCGACGCGTTCAATCGCAACCCGCGGTGTGCCGGCCGGGAAGACAAAACCCTGCCAGGAGGAAACGACGAAATCGGCCAAGCCGGCCTCGGCCATTGTGGGCACATCCGGCATGGTCGGCCAGCGCGTAGCAGAGGTCACAGCCAATGCCCGCATGCGCCCTTCCTGAATGACCGGCACATAGGAAGCGAGGTTATCCAAAGCCGAATCAAGATCACCCGACAGCATGGCGGGGATGATCTGCGCCGCGCCGCGGAAGGGCACATGGGTGCCTTCCACATTGACGCGCCCAGCGAAAAGCGCGCCGGTCAAATGCCCCGTGGTGCCAACGCCGGGCGATCCATAGGTGAAGCCACCCCGCTTGGCGCGCACCCAGGCAGTGAAATCCGCAAGGCTGCGCGATGGATTATGCTGCGAGGAGACCACGACAACATTGGGCAAATCCCAGGCGATCCCAACCGGCACTAAATCCCGCGCCGGGTTATAGGGCAGGCGGGCATAAAGGAAGTTGTTGATCACCAAATGCCCGACGGACGCGATGCCCATGGTGTAGCCATCCGGCGCTGCCTTGGCGGTGGCATCAATGCCGATATTCCCGCCTGCGCCAGGGCGGTTTTCGATGATGAAATTCTGCCCCAGGATTGGCTGCATCAATTCGCAATAAATCCGCACCAGCACATCGGTGGACCCGCCCGGCGGCCAGGGCACAATCACGCGCACCGGGCGCGCGGGCCATTCGCCCTGGGCGCGGGCGATGGAAGGGGTCGCGAGCAAGGCGGCGGCCAGCAGGGGGCGGCGCGTGATCATGGTTGTTTCTCCGGCGAAGATATCAGAGGCCATATAGAGACGCGGTTGCAGCCTTGCAAAGCGCGGGGTTTCGCGCGTTTCGCATTGGACAGGGGCGGCGAATGCGTCAATACTGCTGTCCAAATGGGGATGCGGGAAATGCCGACACGGGGCAGCACCAATATTGCTGAAATGGCCGAGGCGCGCGCCCTGCCGGCTGGGCGCAATCTGCTGTTCCTGCGGGAAGAAGAACTCCGCCTTGCTCAGGATTTGCTGTTTTTCGGCTACCGCGATTTCACCGCCGGCGCGGATGAAATCCTGGCTACGCTCGATATGGGGCGGGCGCATCATCGCGTGCTGCATTTTGTGGGACGCCGCCCGGGGATCACGGTTGGCGAATTGCTTGGCATTCTTGGCATCACCAAGCAAAGCCTGGGGCGCGTGCTGCAACCGCTGATGAGCGATGGCTATGTGGTGCAGGCGCCGGGCGAAAGCGACCGGCGGCAAAGACGCTTGACGCTCACCGAAAAGGGTATGGCGCTGGAACGCCGCCTTTTTGAACGCCAGCGAGAGACTGTGATGCGCGCCTATCGCGAAGCGGGCCCCGCCGCAGTGGAGGGCTTTCGCCGCGTCATGCGAGGGCTGATGGGCGAAGATGCGCAAGCGAGCCTCGCGCGGCTGGAAGGGCCAGAGCCAGAGGGCAACAGACGATGAGCGGCCAGGAAGATCCCGCGCATATTCTGGTGGTGGATGATGATGCCCGACTGCGCGCGCTATTGCAGCGCTTTCTGACCGAGCAGGGCTTTCGCGTCACTACGGCGGAGCATGCCGTAGCGGCGCGCGCGGCGCTCGCGGATATGGCCTTCGATCTTTTGGTGCTGGATGTGATGATGCCCGGTGAGACGGGGCTTGAATTGACCGCTGCGCTCCGTACCGAAGGGCAGGAAGTGCCGATCCTGATGCTGACCGCGCGCGGCGCGCCAGATGATCGCATCGCGGGGCTTGAACAGGGCGTGGATGATTATCTGGCCAAGCCTTTTGACCCGCGTGAATTGGCGCTGCGCATTCGCACCATTCTGCGCCGCGCCGCGCCCGCGCCTGCCGTATCGCACAGCTTGGTGCCGATGCAGATCGGCAATCGCTGGTTTGATATTGAACGCGCTGAATTGCGCGGCCCGGATGGCATTATTCGCCTGACGGGCGGCGAGGCTGCGCTGCTGCAAGCCCTTGCGCGCCGTCCGGGTGAAATCCTGAGCCGAGAGGATATTGGCGAGGCTCTCGGCACACCGGATGCCGGTGAACGCGCGATTGATGTGCAGGTGACCAGGCTGCGCCGCAAGGTGGAGCCCGACCCGCGCGAGCCGCGCTTCATTCAGACCATTCGCCATCGCGGCTATGTTTTAAGGCCGGGTGCGTGACACGGCTGGACCTGAGCTTGCGCCGGCTGGTGCCGCGTGGGCTTTTGGGCCGTGCTCTGCTGATCATTCTGGTGCCGCTGGTGGTATTGCAGGCGATTGCCTTGCAGCTTTTCTATGGCAGCCATTTGGATGTGATTTCGCGCCGCTTGGCCGCTGGTGTGGCAGGCGATGTCGCGATGGTGGTTGGCCTGCTGGAACGCGAAACGGTGGAGCAGGATCGCACCTGGATTTTTCGCGAAGCTGCCTGGCGGCTTGATTTGTCGCTGGCCTATGAAGCCGGCGCACGCCTGACGCAGACGGGCATGCGCCCGCCTTCCATGCCGTTGCTGCCCTTGGAAGAAGATTTGGCGACAGCCATGCAGGAACGCGTGCGCCTGCCCTTCGATGCGGATTGGCAGAGCGACCCGCGCAGTGTGATCATTCGCGTGCAAATGAATGATGGCGTTCTGCATGTTGAAGTGGCGCGCAAGCGGCTATTCAGCGGAACGATCTATCTTTTCGTCATCTGGCTGGTCGGGTCTTCGCTGTTGCTATTCCTGGTGGCGGCACTTTTCATGCGCAATCAGGTACGAGCGCTGCGCAAAATTTCGGCCGCCGCTGAGGCTTTCGGCATGGGCCGCACCGTGGGGCCGATGAAACCGGAAGGTGCGGCCGAGGTGCGCCAAGCCGCCACTGCCTTCAACCGCATGGAAGAACGCATTCGCCGCTTCGTGGATAGCCGGACGGAAATGCTGGCCGGCATCAGCCATGATTTGCGCACGCCACTCACGCGGCTTCGGCTTGGGCTCGCCATGCTGCCAGAAGCCGCGCGCGAAGATGCCGCAGCGATGACCGAAGATGTGGAGGAAATGGATCGCCTGATCGGCGTTTACTTGGCCTTTGCACGCGGTGAAGGGCTGGAACAGCCGGAAGAAACCGACCTTTCTGCTTTGCTTCGGGGCGTTGTCACGCAACAGGCGCGCGGTGGCGAAGCAATACCTTTTGAAGGCCCGGAACCGCTGCTGATGGAACTTCGTGCCGGCGCTATGCGGCGCTGCTTTGCCAATCTGCTTCATAATGCCCGCAAGCACGCCAAGCGGGTGACGGTGACACTAACGCAGCAGCCACGCGGCCAGAATGGCATTTGGGCTGATATCAGCATTGATGATGATGGTCCGGGGATTCCAGAAGCGGCGCGGGAAGACGCCTTCAAGCCCTTCACTAGCCTGTCGGGTGGCGGCACCGGGCTTGGGCTTGCGATTGCCCGTGACATTGCGCGCGCCCATGGCGGCGATGTCTTTTTGGAAGACAGCCCCTTAGGCGGGCTGCGCGCGCGGATCAGGGTGCCGGGCTAGGGCTGGACCAAGCTGGCTTCTTTGGCGATGCTGGTCTGAAGCATTCGAAAGGGAAGGCGCCATGCAATTTACCAGCGGCGATTGGCGGATTGATGTTCTGATCCAGGGTTATCCTGGCAAATCCACGCAGCATGGTGGCTTGGGCTGGAGCACCGTTGCGCTGCTGCGCGGCCATGGTCGCATCGTGGTGCTGGATGGCGGCGGCTATGGCATGCGCAAACCCTTGGTCGAAGCACTCGCCAAGCAGGGCGTGAAGCTATCGGATGTGACCGATCTGCTGGTCAGCCATTTGCACCATGATCATGTGGTGAATTGGCCCATGTTCCGCGATGCGCGCATTCATGTGGGGCGGAAGGAATTGGCCTGGGCGCTTGGAGTTGGTTGGGGCGAAACCGCCGTGCCGGAACATGCGGTGGAAGCGCTTAGTCGCTGGCCGACCATGCAATTGATGGATGATGGGCAGGAAGTGCTGCCCGGCATCACGGCGCATCTTTCGCCTGGCCACACGCCTGGGCATTTGCTGTTCCTGATTGAAGGCGCGCCGCAGGCCGTGGTGCTGTTGCAGGATGCGGTGAAGAACCGCGTGGAACTTACCACACGCACCACCGACATGACCTATGACCCGGCGGTGAGCCGCGCGACCATCGAAATGGTGTGGGAGATTTGCCGCACCCATCCGGGCTGCGTGCTGATCCCGGGGCATGATGTGCCGGTGATGGTGGAAAATGGTGTCCCGCGCCCGCTTTCCAGCCATAGCGCTGGCATCCGTTCCTGGTTCGGCAAGGATTTGCAGGACACGACAACGTTCTCCCTGGCCTCACCTTCCACCTGAATACAATACGCCCCGAAAGGACAAGATGATGGACCAACAAGAAGCCCATGACGCGCTGCGCGCCGAAGGCCGTGCGGTGATGCATGAAGTGCTCGGCCGCGCCTATATGGAAAAGCGCGATGCCGGCACCAATCCCTTCAATGCCGCAGTGCGTCGGCTGTCTGAGGAATTCGCCTATGCCACGCTATGGCAAAGGCCGGGGCTTGATCGGCGCGAACGCAGCCTGATCACGCTTGCCATGATCTGCGCGCTCAATCGCCCGCATGAGCTTCGTATCCATCTGGTGGCAGCGCTGAATAATGGCTGCACGGCAGAAGAGATTTCGGAGATTTTCACCCATGCCGTTGCCTATTGCGGCTTCCCGGCCGCGATTGATGCGTTACGCGTCGCGGAAGAGGTATTGAAGGAACAGGGAAAGCTATAAGCCAAAGGGTGGCGGCGGCAGGGTTCCAGAACCGCGGCTTTTGGGGCAGGCTGCGCCAATCAGCATGGGGGCGACTATTTCGATGACCGAAGAAGAAATCCTGGCCCGCGCGGCGGGTATCACTACCGGGCTCAAAACCCATCCAAAGGAAGTGGCAGAAGCCATTGCCGCATCCCGCCGCATGGCGGGCGCCTTCACGCGCGTTGCCAATGAAACCGCCGAACCCATGCCAGCCTATGCCGCGCCAATTCCCGCCAAGGGGTCACGCGCATGAAGGCCTTGCATGAGCTTTCGCTGACCGAAGCCTCTGCCGGCATTGCGCGGCGCCGCTTCTCCCCCGTGGAATACCTCGATGCGCTGCACCAACGCGCTGAGGATGTGGGTGGCAAGGTCAATGCCATTGTGCGCCCGCTTTGGGATGAAGCGCGCGCGGAGGCGATAAAGGCCGGACGACGCATTGCCCGCAGCGGCCCGCGTTCAGCGCTGGATGGGCTGCCCGTGGGGCTTAAGGACATCATAGACATCGCCGGGCATCCCACCACCTGCCATTCGCGCATCCTGCTGGATAACCAGAAAAGCGCCGATGCAGCGGTGGTCGCCAAGCTGCGTGCGGCAGGGGCGATTTTCCCGGCCAAGCTCGCCACACATGAATTCGCGATTGGCGGCCCAGCCTTTGACCTGCCCTTCCCGCCTGCGCGCAACCCCTGGAATACGGCGCATCATCCGGGCGGGTCATCTTCCGGTTCGGGCGCGGCTGTGGGTTCCAGCATCCTGCCTGCCGCGCTTGGCACCGATACCGGCGGTTCCGTGCGCCACCCGGCCAGCCATTGCGGCATTGTCGGCATGAAGGCGACTTATGGGCTGGTGTCTCGCCGGGGTGTCTTCCCGCTGGCCTTCACGCTTGATCACGTGGGGCCCATGACGCGCACGGTCGCCGATAATGCGCTGCTGCTTGGGATGATGGCCGGGCATGACGCCGCTGATCCTGGTAGTGCTGCGCATAAGCCCGAAAACTACGCGCGGCAGATGAAGAAGGGGCTGAAGGGTCTCACCATCGGCTATGTGCGGCATTTCCATGAGAAGGATCAGCCGGCCTCGGCCGAAATGGCCGCCGCGCTTGATGCCGCTGCCAAACTGCTGGCGAAGGAGGGGGCCAAGATCAAGACCATTACCCTGCCGTCACTGACCGAATTTGCTGGCGTCAATCGCGCCATTCTGATGTCTGAAGCGGCTGCCATTCATGGCAAATGGCTGCGCGAAAGGCCGGGCGATTACGCCAATATCACGCTACGCCGCCTGCTGCCGGGGCTTTTCATGCGCGCTGAGGATTACGTGCAGGCGCAGCGCCGTCGCCGCGAATTGGTCGCCGCCGTTGAAGCCGCATTCGCGGAAGTTGATCTGCTGCTGACCGCATCTTCCATGGATGCCGCCTGCAAGATTGATGATCCGGAAGCGGTGGAGCTTACTTACCCGCGCCAGGCGCGCACGCCCTTCAATGTCACCGGCCATCCGGCCATGACCATGATGTGCGGTATTTCCAAGGTGGAAGGCCTGCCACTTTCCTTGCAATTGGTGGGCCCAAGCTTTGGGGAGGCGGCAATCTACCGCGCCGCGGCCGCTTATGAACGCGCCGCACCATGGAAGGATCTGCGCCCAGCGCTGTAGTCCCACGCATGTTGCAGGCGGACTTCATTGACCGGCGCTGGCGCCACCCCGCGCTGTTGCCGTTATTCTTTCTGGCGCTCGCGCTTTTAATGCGGAGTTTTTCCTTCGTCGCCGCCGTGATTGATACGGACGAGGGACTATACATGCTCCAGGCGCGGGAATGGCTGGAGGGGCGCTGGCCGATTACCGCCGTTTGGGACATGCACCCGGTGGGCGCGCCCGCGATCTTCGCCGTGTTCATGGCAATTTTCGGTGATGGCATTTGGGTGCTGCGCGCCCTTGGTGCTGTTTGTGTCGCGGCGACCGCTTCGGCGCTTTTTCATGCGGTGCGCTATGCCGGAGGATCGCCTGCCTTGGGGCTCGCGGCTGGCGTGCTGTATACTGCGCATAGCGGGCTGTTGGGCGGGCTTGCCACCAATACAGAAATTCTTTTCGCGCCGCTGGTGGGCTGGGCCATGGCGCTTGGCCTGCGCGGCGCGGTGGATGCGCTGGAACGAAGCAAAGCGCCGCGCTGGCGCGATTTGGCGATTATGGGGGTGCTGATTGGCTTTGCGCTTACGCTAAAGCCCGTCACGTTTTTTGAAGGCGCGCTGGCCTGGTTGATATTGGTACTGCCCGCGCTTCGGCTTGGGCTGATCAGCCTGCCGCGCCTGGCTGCCATGGCGGCGGCCTATGCCGCGATCTGTGCCGCGCCCACCCTTCTTTTCGGCGCCGCTTATGCGCTGCGCGGTGAGTTTCATTACTTGTTGGAAGGGGCATTCCTGGCGCCTTTGCGTTATGCTGGCACGCGGCTGAGTGCTGCGGATTCCTTCCGCTTTGCGCTGGTGGCGGCCTTGTTGCTGCTATGGGCCTTTCTGCTGACGCTGCCCGCCTTGATCCGCCCGCGCAATCGCCAAGGGCCACTTTCGCGGCTCAGGCAATTCGGCATGCTCTGGTTCGCGGCAGCGAGTTTCGCCGTGGTGCTGCCGGGGCAATTCTATCAGCATTACTTCCTGATCTGGCTTTTGCCGCTTTCCGTTCTGGCCGCACTCGGCGCGCGGCAATTGGCACGCTACCTACGGGCAGGGATGGTGGTGGTTGGCTTTCAATTGTTGATCGGCGCGGTGGCTTTGGATGCCTGGCGCGTGGCCGCCCTGCCCAGGCTTGATCGCGGCATTGGCCTTGGCGCGCCTGATCCCGTGCGACGCACCGCCGCTGCCGTGCGCGCGGAAATAGACCCGAATGACCCGATCTGGGTCGTGAATTACCACCCGGTGATTTATGTGCTGGCCGATGCTGCGGTGCCCACGCGCTTTGCCTTTCCGGCGCATCTGGCGGGGCCTTACTATCGCGTGACGGGGATCGATTCCTACGCGGAAATTACGCGCATTCTGGAAAGCCATCCGCGCGTGCTGGTGATTGATCGCGGCTGGTGGCCCAATGTGCGCCGCCGCGCCGCAATCCTTATCGAAGCGGCTTTGGAGGAGCAATACGAACTGGTCGCGACCGTGCCAGAGGAACGCGGCCCGGTTGAAATTTGGCGCTTGAGATAGCCGGAGCGGATTACGGCGCGAAAACCGTAAACACAAAGGTAGCGGCCAATACCAGATGCACAATGCCTGACAGAATATTGGTCCGCCCGGTGCCATAAGTCAGTATAGCGACCGCAAAGCCCAGCGCCAGCAGCACCGAATGGCCGGCTGAAATGCCAAGCGCCAGAGGCATGCCCTTCCACCAAGCAACGAGAGCCACCGTCGGTACGGTGAGCCCGATCGAGGCTACGCCGCTGCCAAGCGCCAGGTTGATGGCCGGCTGCATGCGGTTATGCGCGGCGGAACGGAGCGCTGCGCCTGATTCGGGCATCAGCACAATGGCGGCCACAATCACCCCCACCAGCGCCGCCGGAGCGCCGAGCGCCGCGACTCCTCCTTCCAGGGCCGGGGCCAGGCTTTTCGCCAGCATCACAACCGAAAACAGCGCCACGCACAGCAACAAAAAGGAAATTAGCGCCATCCGCACGCTTGGCTGCGTATGGCCTTCACCACCCGGGCTTTCTTCCGGCAGGAAGTAGTCTCGGTGCCAATTGGTTTGGATGAAGAGGAAGGCGGCATAAAGCCCCAGACAAACCACCGAAACAAAAGCCAATTGGCTGGCGCTATAATAAGGGCCGGGCGCTGAAGTCACGTGATTGGGCACGATCAGCACCAGCACCGCCATGGGCATCAGAACGGCCAGCAATGCATTGGCGCCCGCAACGCGGAATTGATTTTCCCGATGCACAATGCCGCCGACCAGAATGGCACACCCCGCAATGCCGTGCAGCACCAGCATAACAGTCGCCAACAAGGTATCGCGCATCAAAGTGGGATTGCCATCCGCACTCAGCATCAGGGAAATGATCAGCCCGGCTTCAATCACAGTGACCGCTAGCGCGAGGATCAAACCACCAAAAGGCTCACCAACGCGCAAGGCCACCACTTCAGCGTGATGTACCGCCGCCACCACATTACAGAGCAGTGCGGCCAGAACGGGAATGGCCAAAAGCTCCAGCCCGACCTTGCCAAGACCAAGCCATGCTGCAATGCCGGCCAGGGGGGCGAGGATAAAGAAAAGCGGAATGCGATCTGATGCGTGGGAGGTCATAATCAACAGCTAACCATCAATCAGGGCCGCGGCAAGCGCGACCATCAGAACAATAGCCCCTTTTTCAGCATGCCATGCACGCCCTTTTCGCCATTCACCGTCTGCGTCACGCGGAAATCCACCGCAAGCGAACAGAATTGATAGGCATCGGCATCAGAAAGATTGGTGCGCGAACAGATGAAGGCGATCATTTCGCGCAGCGCCTGCTTCATCGCCAAGTCCAAATCCTCATTCATTCCCATGGTGATGAAATGGGTCTTGGTCTCGGCGCGGGGGAATTTCAGCACCGGGTCCTTGGCGCCGCCGCCCTTCACTACGGAAAGCTTGAAATGGCCGGTCAGGCAGATTTCGAGCGCATTGATGCAGACTTCCCCATCGCCCTGCACGCCATGGCCATCGCCGGCGGAAAACAGCGCGCCCTTGTTGAAAATGGGCAGGAACAGCGTGGTCCCTTCGGTCAATTCCTTATTGTCCAGATTGCCGCCAATGGCGCGCGGTTCCTTGGTGTTCACCATGCCCCAATCGGGCGGCGGCGCCACGCCCATCACGCCAAAGAAGGGGGCGAGAGGCAGATCAAGCCCACCATCCTGCGGCCCGAAGGGCAGGCGGCAGGTCATGGCCTGCTTATTCACCGGAATATGCAGCGTGCGGCGATAGGGGAAATCTTCCGGCAGTGTGCCGAAAAGTGGGCGGAAGCCGCAAAAGCCCCAATCCGCGCCGAGTTCGATTTTCTCAATATCCACGCGCAGCGCATCGCCTGGCTCCGCACCACGCACTTCAACCGGGCCGGTGATGATATGCGCGCCAAGGCGGGGCAGCTTGGCGTGAATTTCTGAAATCGCGGGATGCAACGGCAGGCCCTTTTCCGGCCCCGGCATCACTTCCGGCCCGCCCGAGACGCATTCCAGAATGACTGTCTCACCCGAGGCAATGCTCGCGACTGGGGCGAAGGAAGCATCAAACCCGCCCCAGCGGCAGGTGGCGACAGAAGCAGGGATACGTGTTGCTTGCGACATCGGAAATCCTCTTTTGTTAGAGCCAGCCTTTCCGCCGGAAATAGAGAATGGGCAGAATGGCGGAAACGATCATCAGCACAAGCGCCAAGGGATAGCCAAAGGCCAGCTTCAGTTCTGGCATGAATTCAAAATTCATCCCGTAAATACTGGCAATCAGCGTGGGCGGCATGAGCGCCACGGATGCGACCGTGAAAGTCTTGATGATGGCGTTCTGTTCCACATTCAAAACGCCGAGCACCGCATCCAGCAGGAATTGCGCCTTGGAATTGAGGAAGCTTGCATGTTCCACCAGGGATCGCACATCGCGCACCAGCGTTTTGATCACCGCTTGGTTTTCCTTGCGTACGGCCGTTGCTTTCTCGGCACCCACAAAAGTCAGAATGCGTGACAGGCCAAGCAGGGTTTCGGATGCGCGGGTGGTCACTTCCCCAACCTGACCCAAGGTGAACAGCGCATCCTTCAGCTTGTCATTGCGCCGATGCATCTTGAAATCCGCCTGGGAGGTGCGGAAGGTGGATTGGCTTGCCTTATCCATATCCGCGCCGACTTTTTCCAGAATATCGGCCAGGCGATCCACCACCTGTTCAAACAAATGGAGCATCACCGCATCGGGCGATTGCAGTAGGGTCGGATGGCGTTGCGCGCGCGCGCCAAATACCGTGAAGGCGCGCGGTGTTGCGTAGCGCACTGTCACCAGCGTGCTATTGGTCAGGACAAAGCTGATCGGGGTGGAACCGTAATCGCCGGAATCAACGCCGTAGAGAAAATTGGCCGTCAGGAACAGGGCATCATCTTCACGATAAAGACGGGATGAACTTTCGATTTCCTGCATTTCCTCCCGCGTTGGTATTTCGAGCGAAAGGGCATCCTGTACCGCGCGTTCTTCCGCCGGCGTTGGGTTTAGCAGGTCGATCCAGACTGCGCGGCGCAGATTTTCGGCCAAGGCAACCTCGGCCGCGGATTCGCGCACGGATTCAGGCAGGGCGGCGGTGATGTCCGAAATGGCGCCTTCGCGTAGGCGGCAGCGGCCATCTTCAACAGTCCAGGTTGATAGCATGGCGCGGGCCCTCCACGCGGTGAAAGCGGCAGATGTTTTCTAACCCTGGCCCGGCTGCCTGAATAGTCAACTAAGCCCCAAGCCCGTGACATTGCTGCCAAGGCCGGGGGCGAATATGCGCCCACCCCCCCAATAGGGGTGGCAAGGTCAGGCGCCCGGGCGGGGCGGCGTGGTTTGCGCAGAAGCGGCCTGCGCGGTGGAAGACGCCGCGGCGGGGCCCTGGATGCTGCCGGCCGGCTGGGACTGGCCCTGGGCCTGCGCCTCCATGGAGGCATCCGCCTGATCTTCCTTGATATTTTGCTTGAAGGACTTGATGCCCTTGGCCAGATCGCCCATCAGCCCGCTGATCTTGCCGCTGCCGAAAAGCAGCAGAACGACCAGAAGAACCACAAGCCAATGCCAGATGCTGAAGGAACCCATTGCGACGCCTCAATTCCCAGTTGGAAGACCCGCCGGAGCGGTTCTTCGGACCCTATGACATGACGGCAACCTAATAGCCAAGGGGGTCACCGCGCAAACCCCTAAATGGTTTCTCGCGGGGCTTGCCGCAATGGGGGTTGAAAACCATTCCGGCTTTTACAATCTCTCTTCCATCCGGGCCCCTCTGACGGGGGATCGCAGTTTTCAGCGACCCTCCGTGATGTCGGATCGTGCAACCATGCGCGGTCCCGGCCCCCTGTGGCTGTTCCGCGCCATAGGAGATGAGGTTTGGGGATGGATTTCCTGTTATCTGAGTGGATGGGCAAGCCCTTCTGGATGTGGAAGGGCTTTCTGCTGATTGTGCTGGTGCTGCTCGCCTTTGACCTTGGCGTCCTGAATCGCAAGGATAAGGAAATGGGCGTGGCGCAAAGCCTTTGGCTTTCGGCCTTTTATATCGCCTTCGCCACGCTTTATGGTGCGGGCATCTGGTGGGCCTATGAAAATGGCCAAATAACCACATCAGATGGCACCCATGCGGGCATAGCCTTCTTTACCGGCTTTTTCATCGAAAAAGCGTTGTCAATAGATAACGTTTTTGTGATCAGCCTGATCTTTGGCTATTTTGCGATCCCGCGCCGCTATCAATATCGCGCGCTGGTCTGGGGCATTATTGGCGTTATCGTGCTGCGCGGCATCATGATCGCGGCGGGTGCTGCGCTGGTGCAGGAATATAACTGGGTACTCTATATCTTCGGCGCCTTCCTGATCGCGACCGGCATCAAGATGCTGGTGGTGCCGGAAGGGGAGCAGGATATTTCCAAAAACCCCATCGTGCGCTTCATGCGCAAGCACATGCGCGTGACGGATGAACTCCATGGCCAGAAATTCTTCGTCCGCCAGATGGATCCGGCCACGGGCAAGAAGTTGGCCTTCGCCACGCCGCTTTTCCTGGCGCTGGTGGTGATCAATATCGCCGATTTGATTTTCGCGGTGGATAGCGTGCCGGCGATCTTCGCCATCACGACCGACACTTTCATTGTCTATACCGCGAATATCATGGCCATCCTGGGGCTGCGCGCGCTGTACTTCGCACTCGCCGCCATGGTGCATCGCTTCCACTACCTGAAATATGCGCTGGCGCTGGTGCTGGTTTTCATCGGCGGCAAGATCTTCTGGAACCAGATGGTCGGCAAGCTTGACCCCGCCATTTCGCTTGGCGTTACGGCGGCTATCATTGCGGGCGGGATTTTCGTCTCACTCTGGAAAACCCGCGACCAGAAGACGCAAGACGCCTGAACCAGGCTTCAGCCGAGGTGCAGTTCAAAAGGCTGCACCTCAACAAATTCATCATCGGCGCTGCTGCCATCCTTCCACATGAAAACGGCGAAGCGCGCTTCGCGGTCAAAGACAGTTGAAGGGTGGTGCCAGACATTGGCACCGTAAGTGACCCCCTGATCAGGCCGCGCCAGAAAGGCGCGCGCCTTTGCCATATCTGGCAAGCCATCCGCCCCATGCGGCGCCACCAGCACCAGCCAGCGCCCCGCTTCCATGGGGATGAAGGATTGCGAGGAAAACTCATGCCTTTCCATGGTGGTGGACGCGAAAGGTACCGATTTCGGCAAGGCGCGCGTGAAGGAAAGGCTGGGCGCCGCCCCGCCACGGCGGTTTTCCAGCGCCTTGTCTATGTAGGCGCGGCCCGGCGAGGCTGGGCTTTCCAGCACCTCCCCAAAGGGGGCGAAGGCTTCGGCGGTGAGGGGTTCGGTGGTGATGCGGCGCATGGGATGGCTTTCGGTTTGATCCCCGCCACCAAAGCCGCGCCGCGCGCGCCTGTCCAGCCTGTTTTACTGCCTGTATTTTGCGCAGAATTTGCCCTCAGCCGCGCCATTTGGTGGCAGGCGCCTGGCGTGCTTAATCTCGCGCCATGAATGCCGCCGCCATGCCCCAGCCTAGCCATCAGCGCTCTCGCGGGCGGTTGGAATTGGATTATCATCTGCATGAAGGGCGCACGGTACTCGGCGGCCTTTATCAATCGCCCCCCATGCGCGCCCTGTTTCCCGACCCCGAGGCTGATGAGGCACCCATCTGCGCGCTGGTAAATACCGCAGGCGGCCTGGCTGGCGGCGATAGAGTGGAAATCGCACTCAGCCTTGGTGCCGGGGCGCGGGCCAGTTTCTCCACCCCGGCGGCTGAGAAAATCTATCGCAGCCTTGGCCCTGCTACCGAGATTTCCGTGACGCTTGAAGCCGGCCCCGGCGCGGTTTTCGAATGGATTCCGCAGGAAACCATCCTGTTTGAAGGGGCGCGGCTTGAACGCCGTCTGAATGCCGACATCGCCGAGGACGCGACTTTGCTGATGGCCGAAGCACTGGTCTTTGGTCGCGCCGCGCGGGGGGAGACCTGGCGCCGTGGCGCCTTGCAGGATTCCTGGCGCATCCAACGCGGCAGCAAGCTGCTTTGGGCGGAAGGGCTGAGCCTTGGCGAGGATATCGCGGCGGATTTCGCCGACCCCTTTGGTTTCGCCAATGCCGAAGCGCTGGGCAGCCTGGTGCTGGCTGGGCCCCTGGCGCAGCCCGATTTGCGTAATGCTTTGCGCGAAGCTGGCGCATTGGCCAGCCTTGTCCGGCCCGGGCTTTTGGTCACACGCTGGCTCGGCGGTGCCGTTGCGGTACGCGAAGGGTTGGGGGCGGCGATTTGCCGGCTGCGCCCGGCGCTTGGCCTGCCGGCGCGGCTGCCGCGCCTATGGACGACATGAAACAGAAAATCCCATGATGATGGCACAGCGATTGCGGAACCCAACGCCATGAACCTGACTCCACGCGAAAAAGACAAGCTGATGATTTCCATGGCGGCGATCGTGGCGCGACGGCGCCTGGAACGCGGCCTGAAAATGAACTTCCCGGAATCCGTGGCGCTGATCACGGATTTCGTGGTGGAGGGTGCGCGCGATGGCCGCAGCGTTGCTGAATTGATGCGCGATGGCGCAACCGTGCTGACGCGCGATCAGGTAATGGAAGGCATCGCGGAGATGCTCCATGAAATCCAGGTGGAAGCGACCTTCCCGGATGGCACCAAGCTGGTGACGGTGCATCAGCCAATCCGTGCGCCGGTGGCTAAGAAGCCGAGCGCCAACGCGAAGCCTGCCCCGAAGGCCAAGGTGAAAGCCGCACCAAAGGCAAAAGCCAAACCGAAAGCCGCCGCCAAGCCAAAAGCCAAGGCTGCGAAGAAACCCGTGAAGCCTAAGCCCAAGGCAAAAACCGCCCGGAAGAAGGGAGCCCGCAAATGATCCCCGGTGAAATTATCACTGCCCCTGGCGAGATCACGCTGAATGTCGGGCGCGATGCGGTGGAAATCTCGGTGGCCAATAAGGGCGACCGCCCGGTGCAGGTGGGCAGCCATTATCATTTCGCGGAAACCAATCCGCTGCTCGATTTTGATCGTGCCAAGGCGCGCGGCTGCCGGCTGGATATCGCGGCCGGCACGGCAGTGCGCTTTGAACCGGGGCAGACGCGCAAGGTGCGCCTGATCCCGCTTTCAGGGGCGCGCATCATCCATGGCTTTCGCGGCGAAACGGAAGGGGCGGTCTGACCCATGGCAACGAAAATCTCTCGCGCCGCCTATGCCGGCATGTATGGCCCAACCGTTGGCGACCGCGTGCGCCTGGCCGACACGGAAATCTTCATCGAAGTTGAGCGCGACCTGACCACCTATGGCGAGGAAGTGAAATTCGGCGGCGGCAAGGTGATCCGCGATGGCATGGGCCAATCGCAAGTGACGCGCGCCAATGGCGCGATGGATACCGTGATCACCAATGCGCTGATCCTGGATCATTGGGGCGTGGTGAAGGCGGATATCGGCTTGCGCGGCGGGCGGATTGCCGCGATCGGCAAGGCGGGCAATCCGGACACGCAGCCCAATGTGGACATCATCATTGGGCCGGGGACGGAAATCATCGCGGGTGAAGGGCGCATCCTGACCGCGGGCGGGCTTGATGTGCATATCCATTTCATCTGCCCGCAGCAGATCGAAGAAGCGCTTGCGTCCGGCATCACCTCCATGTTCGGCGGCGGCACTGGCCCGGCGCATGGCACACTCGCCACCACCTGCACGCCCGGGCCTTGGCATATGGAGCGTATGTTGCAGGCCGCCGAAGGCTTCCCGATGAACCTTGGCTTCCTCGGCAAAGGCAATGCCGCGCTGCCGGCGGGGCTTGAAGAACAGATCAGAGCAGGTGCTTGCGGGCTGAAACTGCATGAGGATTGGGGCACCACGCCCAAGGCGATTGATAACTGCCTTTCTGTTGCCGATGAGATGGATATCCAAATCGCCATCCATACCGATACGCTGAATGAAAGCGGTTTTGTTGAGGAAACCATCAAGGCCATTCGCGGCCGCACCATTCAGGCCTTCCATACCGAAGGTGCCGGTGGCGGCCATGCGCCGGATATCCTGCGCCTGGTGGGTGAGGCAGGCGTGCTGCCTTCTTCCACCAACCCCACCATGCCTTACACGGTGAATACGGTGGATGAG
>JAPLOJ010000018.1 GCA_026400795.1 Alphaproteobacteria bacterium | reverse complement strand
GAAACCGACCTTGATCTTGGCCATTATGAACGCTTCACCGGCGTGCATGCGCGCAAGGCCGATAATTGGACCACGGGGCGCATTTATTCGGATGTGATCGCGGCTGAACGGCGCGGCGATTATTTGGGCGGCACGGTGCAGGTGATTCCGCACATCACCGACAAGATCAAGGAAGTGGTTCAGACCGAAACCGATGGCTATGATTTCGTGCTGGTCGAAATCGGTGGCACGGTGGGCGATATTGAAAGCCTGCCCTTCTTGGAAGCCATAAGGCAAATGGGCAATGAACTTGGCCCGCAACGCAGCATTTTCATGCATCTGACGCTGGTGCCTTACATTTCATCAGCCGGTGAATTGAAGACCAAGCCAACGCAGCATAGCGTGAAGGAATTGCTCGGTCTTGGTATTCAACCGCAGATTTTGCTCTGCCGTTGTGATCGGCCGATCCCGGAGAATGAACGGCGCAAGATCGCGCTATTCTGCAATGTGCGCCCCGAAAGTGTGATCCCCGCGCTTGATGCCAGCACGATTTACGAAGTGCCCTTAGCCTATCATGCCGAAGGGTTGGATGTGGAAGTGCTGCGCCATTTCGGCCTTTCCGCCTTTGGCGAGCCCGACATGTCCAGTTGGGAAAGGATTGTGAACGCGATCAAGGCGCCGGAAGGCGAGGTGACGATCGCCATCGTCGGCAAATACACCAATCTGCTGGATGCGTATAAGTCGCTATCCGAAGCCTTGGTGCATGGTGGCATTGCGCATCATGTGCGTGTGAAGCTCGATTGGGTGGATAGCCAGATTTTTGAGAATGACGCGGAAGCA
The DNA here is from genome assembly GCA_026400795.1 of Alphaproteobacteria bacterium. Lineage (GTDB taxonomy): Bacteria > Pseudomonadota > Alphaproteobacteria > Acetobacterales > Acetobacteraceae > Neoroseomonas. The sequence continues at coordinate 8,338 of JAPLOJ010000018.1, read as the reverse complement.
CTTACGCGGCTTGAACACGTGCACGGCATTCTGGTGCCAGGCGGCTTTGGGGAGCGCGGCACGGAAGGCAAGATTGAAGCAGTGCGCTTCGCGCGTGAACGCAAGCTGCCGTTTTTCGGCATTTGCTTCGGCATGCAGATGGCGGTGATTGAAGCGGCGCGCAATCTTGTTGGCTTGAAGGGCGCATCTTCCACCGAATTCGGCCCTTGCGCGGAACCGGTGGTTGGCCTGCTAACGGAATGGCAACGCGGCAATCAGGTGGAACGCCGTGATGCCGCCGCTGATCTTGGAGGCACCATGCGCCTTGGTGTTTACCAGGCGCATCTCGTGGAAGGTTCGCTGGTGCGCAGTGTTTATGGCGGTACGCCGGAAATCCAAGAACGCCATCGCCATCGCTATGAGGTGAATATCGCCTATCGCGATAGGCTTGAAGCGGCTGGGCTGCGCTTTTCCGGATTGTCACCCGATGGTGTGCTGCCCGAGATTGTAGAATACCCCGACCATCCCTGGTTCATCGGCGTGCAATATCACCCGGAATTGAAATCCAAGCCCTTTGACCCGCATCCGCTTTTTGCGGGCTTCATTGGCGCGGCAGTGCGTCAGGCGCGGTTGGTATGATGCGCCATGTGAAGGCGGGCAGTGTCACCTTCGGCAATGATTTGCCGCTGGTGTTCATTTGCGGTCCCTGCCAGATTGAAAGCCGCGCTCATGCTTTGGAAACGGCTGCTGCGCTCAAGGAAATCGCCGCATCGGCGGGTGTGCCGCTGATCTATAAATCATCCTTCGACAAAGCCAATCGCACGAGCGTGTCCGCCGCGCGCGGTATTGGCATGAAGGAAGGCTTGGCCATTCTGGCCGAGGTGCGGGAAGCGACGGGGCTGCCGGTGCTGACCGATGTGCATAATGCCGAACAATGTGCGCCCACGGCGGAAGCGGTGGATGTGCTGCAAATCCCGGCCTTTCTGTGCCGGCAGACGGATTTACTGCTGGCCGCGGGTGCAACAGGCCGCGTGATCAATGTGAAGAAGGGGCAGTTCCTCGCGCCCTGGGATATGAAGAATGTCGCGGCGAAAATCGCCAGCACGGGCAATCACAATGTCCTGCTCTGCGAACGCGGCGCTTCCTTTGGCTACAACACGTTGGTGTCCGATATGCGGGCTTTGCCGATCATGGCGGAGACCGGCTATCCGGTAGTGTTTGACGCGACACATTCCGTGCAGCAGCCAGGCGGGCAGGGGACATCGAGCGGCGGGCAGCGCGAATTCGCGCCTGTGCTGGCGCGCGCCGCCGTTGCGGTGGGGGTTGCGGCGGTTTTCATCGAAACCCATGCTGACCCCGATCACGCGCCTTCCGATGGGCCGAATATGATTCCGCTGCGTGAGATGCCGGCGCTGATCGCGCGGCTCAAGGCGTTTGATCGGTTGGCGAAGGGCGGTTGACTCATACTTTGTTTCAACCGAATGAATTTTGGACGCGTTTCGCAGTAACCAGGATCAAACCCCACCCGCACGTCGCGCCGGTTCGCGACTCAGGCCCCGCGCTGCCAGCGCCGCCAGATATTCCGCCCAGCGGCTTTCCTGTTCTTCCGCGAGGCGTCGGAGATATTCCCAGGTATAAATCCCCGTATCATGCAGGTCATCGAAGCTGATCCGCAGCGCATAATGGCCAACCTGTTCCAGCCCGATAATGCCAACATGGCACCGCCCCGCGACAATTACCTTCTGCCCCGGCCCGTGGCCTTGCACTTCCGCACTCGGGCTTTCCACGCGCAGATATTCCGCGGGCAACGCGAAACGCGCGCCATCGGCAAAGGCAATTTCCAGGATTTTTTCCGCCTTGCGCAGGCGGATTTCAGAAGGTGCGCTCATGCGTCCAGTTTACGCGCCTCATCCGGCAGCATGATCGGAATGCCATCACGCACCGGATAGGCAAGGCCCGCGCTATCGCTTCGGGTCAAGCGCGCCGCCTTTTGGTTGCGTTTCCGTCACGGATAAATTCCCTTCATCAACTCAGGCTGCCAGGGTTCGGCATATTGGCCGCCGCCCCCATGCGCAGCAGCGCCACAAGCATATCTGCCCGTTCTGACCCTTCGCCCGCTTCCAGCAGCGCCTGTTTTTCTGGCGGATCAAAGGGGCAGACCATCGCGAGCATCGTCACCAGCAGCGCATCGGGCGTTTGTTCCACCGCATCCCAATTCGCCTCAATCCCGCGCGCCTGGAAATAGGGGCGCAGCGCACCAAGCAACGCCGGGCGATCAAGCGGTGGCGGATCGGCTTCCAGCAAATCTGTAACGAAATCCGCATAATCCGCCCGCACGCGGCGATAGCCGCCCTGCGCCAGGGGCAGTTCTTCCAGAATTCTGAAGCGCGTCACGCCAATCAGCGTGATCAGCAGTCGCCCATCATCGGTTTCGCTGAAGGATGAAAGCCGCCCAAGGCAGCCGATGCGGTAAAGCCCTGGGCCTGTCGCGCCTGTCTTGCCGCGCGCATCGGGCTGCACCATGCCGAATAGCCGCCCCTGGCCCAGCGCATCCATCGTCATCGCCAGATAGCGTGGCTCGAAAATATTGAGCGGCAGGCGCCCGCGCGGCAGCAGCAGCGCCCCCGTCAGGGGGAAGACTGCGATTTCGGTCGGCAAATCCGCTAAGCGCGGATGAAAAGCTTGCATGATGCGTGGCGCCGCCAGCCTTTACGGAACAGCACAGAGGAAAGCTTGCGCCGCCCCGCGACACTCGCCGCATCACCAAAGCCCCAGGCTTCGAAGAATTTCAGCAATTGCTTGCGCGCGGCTTCCTCATTCCAGGCGCGGTCGCGCCGGATCGCCTCAATCAAGGCATCCACCGCGCCGGCGCGGTCTTCCATGGCGTTCAGCGCAACGGCCAGGTCAATGCGCGCGGCATGGTCATTGGCGTCGGCGGCCAGGCGCGCTTCAAATTCAGCAAGCTTCGCCCGCGCCTCACGCCCTTCTGACGCCAATTCCAAGGCGCTGCGGATCGAAGCGATTTCGGCATGGGCGCGCAGCTTTTCCGGCACGCTTTCAATGACCTGTAGCGCCTGTTCTTCCTCACCCAGCGCCATCAGGCAGCGCGCCACGCCGGCCATGGCTTCGGCATTTTCCGGTTCCTGCTGCGCCAGCGCGCCGAATAGCTGAAGTGCCCCGGTGGCATCGCCTTCTTCCAGCGCGGCCTTGGCTTCGCCCAGCAAATCAGCGGTCGGCATTTGCCCGCCAGCCTGCTTGAGCAAGCCTTCAATGAAGCGCTTAACTTCCGATTCCGGCAGCGCGCCCTGGAACAGATCCAGGATCTGCCCCTTCCAGAAGGCCACCACCGTCGGCACGGATTGCAGCGGCAGGCCCATTTGGACAAGCTGCTGCACAAGGCCGCGATTCTTATCAATATCAATCTTCACCAGCCGCACGCGGCCATCGGCGGCGGTCACCACCTTTTCCAGCGCCGGCGTCAGTTGCTTGCAGGGGCCGCACCAGGTGGCCCAAAAATCCACCAGCACCGGCACATCATTGGATGCCTGCACCACATCCTGCATGAAGGTGGTCTGGTCCCCATCCTTGATGGCGCCGGCAGCGGCGGCCTGCGGGGGGCGGTTCGGGTCGAAGATCACGTCCATCGGGGCAGTTCCTGGTCTTGTTGCCCCATAAATGCGCCCTATTGCCGCAGAAGCAAGCCACCCCGGCGCGGTTCAGGCGCCATCAAGCGCCAGCAGCCGGGTTTCATGGCCAAGCCCGGCCAGAAAGCCGAGCAAATCCTGGGGTGCCAGGCCCGTGGAAGCCGTATTCACCAAGGGATGCACCCATATGCGCGGGTGGCGCATCAACCCGGCATCCATGACAAAGCGAATCCGGGCGGCCGGCGCATTCACCAAGCCAAAGGGCGTGACCGAGCCGGGTGTCAGGCCCAGAATATCCAGCAATTCCTCGGCACTGCCCATGGAGACCTTGCCGGCTTCCGCCATGCGGGCGAGCGCATTGATGGAAACCTGGCGGGATTCTTCAAGCGTTGCCAGCAGGAAGGGGCCATCGCCCTTGGCGGGCCGCAGGAACAGGTTTTTCGTATGCCCACCCGGCAGGGTGCCGCGCAAATCCTTGCTTTCGGCAACCGTAAACACCGCCGGGTGACGGCGCGTTTCTGCGGCAATCCCGGCGGCTTTAAGCCGGGCGAGCAAGTTTTCCGGCGTCTCTGGCATCAATCAAGCTTGATGTTGTTGGCGCGCACAACCTGGCCCCAGACCTCGATCTCATTATCCAGCCAGCGGCGGAAGGATTCCGGGCCCTCGGCGCGGTTTTCGCCGCCAATTGCGGTGATGCGCTCCGCTACACTGGGCGCGGCCATGGCAGCGCGGAGATCACGCGAAAGACGCTCCACCATCGCGGGTGGGGTGCCGCCTTGCACCAGCACGCCCTGCCAGGTGCCGCTTTCGGCCGCCGGCCAGCCGAGTTCCTTGAAAGTTGGCACATCCGGGAAATCCGGCAGGCGGCGCGGACCGGTCACGGCGATGGGGCGTAATTGCCCTTGCTTGCAGAAGGGTGCGGTGGCGGTGGCACCATTGATCAGCAGCTGCGCCTCGCCCGTGGCCACGGCGGTGAGTGCCGCTGCCCCGCCGCGATAGGGTACTTGTGTCAGATCAGCGCCCCAATGCTGCGTCACCAAAAGCCCTGTCAGGTGATTGCCCACGCCAATCCCGGCATGGCCGATATTCACTTTGGTGGGGTTAGCCTTGGCATAGGCCACCAATTCCGCTGCATTATTCACCGGCACGGAAGGATGCACCGCAAGGATATAGGGCGCGTAGATCAGCATCGTCACCGGCGCCAAATCCCGCTTCAGATCAAAGGGAAAGCGCGTATAGAGCGACGGCGCGGTGGCCAGCGTTGAAACATCAATGATCAACATGGTGTGACCATCGGGCGGCGATTTCGCCACCAGATCAGCACCAATATTCCCGCTGGCGCCGGTGCGGTTTTCCACCACCACATTCTGGCCGAAGGATTTGGTGAGTTCTGGTGAAAGCAAGCGCGCTATGATGTCCGAGGTGCCACCCGGGGCAAACGGCACAATGAAGCGCACTGGCCGATCCAGATTCTGCGCATCTGCGGGCAAGGCAGCCAGGCTTGAAAGGGCAAGCGCGCCCTTCAGCGTATCACGACGATTCATTGGTTTCCTCCGGCGGTTTCAGCGGATGCTTACGCTGATATCGGGCGCTGTCCAGGGGAGGTTTCAGCCCCGCGGGCAGGTGGCAAGAGCAACCAGGACAAAGCCGCGCATATCACCCGCGGTAACGGCAAGGTCCAGTTCCAGATTGCCGAGCGGGATGGTCAGGCGCTGGGGCAAGCCGGTCAAGTTTTCCGATCGGCTATTCCAGGCGGTGGTAACCGTCACATTGGCAAGCCGTGCCGCATCTTCCGTGCCGGCCGGCATGGCGGCGGTGATGCGAAGTAAGCCATCCATGAAGCTGGTGCCTTCCTCCGCATTCGGCGTACCGCCAAAGCGAATGGCGAAGCGGCGGATGATCGGGCGGCCTTCACAGCGGCGCGGATTATCAGCGGCGCGCAGCACCTCCATCAGCCGTTCCGGCGCAACACCAGCCCCGATACGTTGCGCGGCGGTAGCGAGCACATCCGTGAAGGGCGGGCGCGGCACTTCCTGATCATGGCGCGCGCGCCAGGTGCTGGCCTCGGCGCGCGCTTGTTCAAGTTCGGCGATAAGCTTGGTTTTTTCGCCTTCCGCCGCACTTTCGCGTTCCGCCGCCGCCGCCAGACGTGCTTCAAGGGTAGAGACCTCGGCGCGCGCGACCTCCTCCGCGCCACGATAGGCAAGGACGCCGAAGCCCAGAAACACCAGCAAAAGCATGACGCCTTGGGACAGACGCCAAAGCCAGCGCGTGGCGCGCTGGCGGCGTTCCCTGTTGCGTCGTCTGCCAAGCGCCATCGCGTTTCAGCCCAGCAGCAGCGCCCAGATGCGCGGCGGCGTGAGAGGCATTTGCACGCTATCCGCCACCGCACCGCGCCCATGCCGCGCCAGCGCATCCGCCACCGCATTCACCAGCGCTGGCGTGGCGCCGATGGTGCCAAGCTCACCCACACCCTTCACACCCAAAGGATTGGTGCGGCAGGGGATGGATTGATCAAGCAACGTGGTTGCTGTTGGCAGCATATCCGCGCGCGGCATGGTGTAATCCATGAAGCTTGCGGTCAGCGGTTGGCCGGTGGAGGGATCATAGATCACCGCTTCACATAATGCCTGGCCGATGCCTTGCAGCGCACCGCCCACCACCTGGCCTTCGACGATCAAAGGGTTCACCACGCGCCCGGCATCATTGGTGGACACATAAAGCGGAATGGCGACCTCACCCGTATCGAGGTCAATTTCCACTTCCGCGATATGGCAGCCATTGGGCCAGGTAGGGCCGGAAACAGAGCTGGTGGAATCAATGAAAATGCGGCCTTCCGGCTGCTTCGCCGCCAAGTCGAAAAGCCCGATACGCCGATCCGTGCCCGCCACCTGGAAGGCACCGGCCAGATATTCCAGATCAACCGGCGCCACTTCTAAAGCATCGGCGGCAAGATCACGCGCCTTGTCCACCGTCTTGTCGGCGGCGACCTTCACTGCTGATCCGGCAGTGAACAGCGAACGCGACCCCGCGCTGCCAAAGCCGCTGCCGCGATCAGAATCACCCATGACGATTTTGATGTTGTCGAGTTCCACACCAAAGACATCCACAGCAAGCTGCGCATAGCTGGTGGCGATGCCCTGACCCATGGCTTGCGTGGTGGCGTAGATTTCAATTTCGCGATTGGCCTTCACGGCGACGGTCACGCGTTCTTCAAACACATTCCCGCCCGTCCATTCCAGGAAGGTGGCAATGCCGCGCCCGCGGAGCTTGCCCGCCTTGGCCGATTCCGCAGCACGCGCGGCAAAACCCTGCCAATCCGCCGCGACCAAGGCCTGGTCCATGATCTTTTCAAAACTGCCGCTATCATAGCTTTGGCCCATGGCGTTCTTGTAGGGCATTTGCTCTGGCCGGATCATGTTGCGTCGGCGGAGTTCGGCGGGATCAAGCCCAAGCTTGCGCGCCGCCGCATCCATCAGGCGTTCGATGATGTAAATCGCCTCAGGCCGCCCGGCGCCGCGATAAGGGCCAGTGGGTGCGGTATTGGTCAGCACAGCGGTGAATTGGAAATCAATATTCGTGATGTCGTAAATGCTGGTCGAAACCCAAGGCCCGATCAGCAATTGAATGGCGACACCGGAATTACGCGTATAGCCACCCATATTGGCGAGCGTCCGCACGCGCAACCCAAGCACCTTGCCCGCTTCATCCAGCGCCAATTCCGCCTTGCTATCCGTATCGCGGCCATGCAGCGCGGCGAGGAAATCTTCCATCCGTTCCGCGGCCCAGCGCACCGGTCGGCCCAGGCGCTGCGCGGCAAAAGCAACCACGGCATCTTCGGCATAAAGCCCGGTCTTCATGCCAAAGCCGCCGCCAACATCGCCCACCAGTACGCGCACGCGATCGGTCGGGATATCCAGCACTTCCTTGCAAAGCTGATCACGAAAGCCTGATGGCATTTGCGTGCTCATGCGGATGGTAAAGCGATCACTCGCGCCATCATATTCGGCCAGCACCACGCGCGGTTCCATGGAAACCGGGGCGAGGCGCTGGTTCACCAGATCGAGCGCTACAACATGCGCTGCCTTCGCGAAGGCAGCTTCCACCGCCGCCTGATCGCCATAGCGGGTCTCCGCGACGATGTTATTGCCGGCAGCGGGCCAAAGCTGCGGCGCGCCGGGGGCGATAGCGTCGCGCAGCCCAGTCACGGCGGGCAGTTCTTCGTAATCCACCATGATGGCTTCGGCTGCGTCACGCGCCGCGGCGGCGCTTTCGGCAATGATGGCGGCGACGGGTTCGCCCACAAAACGCACCAACCCTTGCGCCAGGATCGGGCGCGGCGGCGCGGCCAGGTCTGACCCATCCGGCCGCTTGAAAGGCAAAGCGACGCCAAGCGATTTCAACCCCGCCGCCGCCACATCTTCCCCTGTCAGGATCGCCACGACACCCGGCATGGCGCGCGCGGCACTGGTATCAATCGAGGCAATGCGCGCATGGGCATGGGGGGAACGTAAAAACACCAGATGCGCCTGGCCCGTCAGCGCCTCGTCATTGGTGAAACGGCCCGCACCGGCCAGAAGCGGCCCATCTTCCAGCCGCCGCACCGCCTGGCCGCTCCCGAAGCGGCCCACCGTGTCATTCATGCCATCCATGACGCTGCACCCATTCATCCTGGCGGGCGGATTTGCCCCTGCCTTTTCAAGGGTTCATCTGCG
>JAPLOJ010000255.1 GCA_026400795.1 Alphaproteobacteria bacterium | reverse complement strand
TAATGACCAGCCCTATTGGACGGTTGAGGGCTGGCAGGTTTGTTCCCTTTGGATCCCGCTTGATACCGTGGCGCGGGAGAATGGCGTGGAGTATGTGGCCGGGTCGCATCGGACAGGCGAATGGTTCAAGCCGAAGCGCTTTGCCGATAGCGCTGACCATCCTTCTGACGATCCGCGCTTTCTGCCGGTGCCGGATGTTGAGGGTAATCGCGGCGCCTATACGCTGCTCGGTTGGGATTTGGAGCCTGGCGATTGCGTGGCCTTCCATGGGCTGACTTTGCATGGCGCGCCGGGCAATCGCAGCGGGAAGCTGCGCCGCCGCGCGGTTTCAGCGCGTTGGACAGGCGATGATGCGGTATTCACGCGCCGCAAGGGGATAGAAAGCCCTCCGGCGCCTGCGAATGCGCCGGCACATGGGGCGGCGATGGATAGTGAGGTGTTTCCGGTGGTTTGGCGGGCGGCTTGATATCGGAAACGATTGTGGCCCGGCGTAGCGGTTCGGAATTGCCGTGTTGCGTACTGGATATAGCGCGAGCGACCGACGTTTCGGAGCTTCTCCGCAACGCGTGACCGCACTCTTCATTTTACCATTGCATTCTCATGGGAGATTTTTTAATCTCTTTAAAGAAAAATTGGAGCATCGCATGTGGCCTTTTCGCCGAAAGCGCGTTTCCAACTCAGCAAGTGAATTGGCAATCAAAAATGCGCAGATGGCTGGGGGGCTCGTAATTCTCATCCTTGACATGGCTAAATCTTTTTCTGGCGAGACGCTTTCTTCGGAAGATGGTGCCAGGGTGACGGGAGCGTTTTTGATCGGATTCTATGATGGTTTTTCTGATGCCTATGGAGTCGCAGACGAAGAGGCAGCAAAAGCGCTTCCGCATTACGTTGCGTCCCAGCGTGGAGCCAACCCAGAAGCAGACGACGTTTTGGAAATGTGCGCTGTTCTAGCCTTGATAAATCAGGAAGATATCGAACCTGAAGCGCACGAAGCCGGTTGGAATGCTGCTATGGAGGTCGCTGAGAGCAGTAATGTACTCCGAGCAAGTCGTATCTTCGTAGACTATCTTCGTGATCGCCGACCCTAAGAAATAGGGTGCGGACCTAACGGACACGTCGCTCGCGCGATGAAAAAAGTTTATCCTTCATATCGGAATTGATGCCCTAACCCACCAACGCCACCACCAAAAACCCAACCCCCGCAAAACTCGCCACCGCGCCCATCGCCGGGCGCAGCCAGCCTGCGCTTGCGGCCTGCTGCGCCAGCGCCATGGCGCCCAGCATCAAACCGCCCTGAATCACCGTAAGCCCGGCCAGATAGGCCAGGATAGGTGTTGCCTCCGCGCCGATCACGGCTTCCGCAAAGGCATGGCCATGAAACAGCCCGGCCAGGGCAAAGCCCACCAACAGCGCCGGGGCGGAAACGCGCTTTGCAACCAGCAGTGCCACGCCCGCCATCAGCACCGATGCCGCCACCAGCGCCTCGGTCGCACCCAAGCCGATGCCGGCCAAATGCAGCGCCACCCCTGCCATGCTGGCGATCAGGAAGCCGGCCATCGCCCGGAAAGCATCGCCGCGCGGCAAGGCCGCCGCCAGTACGCCGGCCGCCAGCAGAAAGGCCAGATGATCCAGCCCAATCACCGGGTGGCCAATGCCGGAAGCAAAGCCCTGCCACAGCGTTTCCGGCATGGCGCCGTCCATCGGGTGATGCGCGGCCGCCGGCAAAGGCAGCAGGGCCAAAAGGCCAAGGGCGAAAGAATGGCGGCGCATGGTTACCTCCCGGATTTCCAAGCGCCATGCTTGCCGCTTCGGGGCCAGGATGCAAGCCGGGTGCGGTTGGATCGGCGGGGGGAAGCCTCTATATCCTTCTCGTGATCAAATTCTCTCAGATTCCCCTCCTGCTTGGTGCGCTGCTCCTGGCAGGCCCCGCCCTTGGCGCTTGCGCCGATTCCCCCGCGCCTGGCGTGGAATGGCGGCGCTGCCTGCTGGATGGCATTGACCTGAGCGGGCGAGACCTGACCGGCGCGACCATGCGCGATACGTCTTTCGCGCGCGCCAGCATGGTGGGCGCGAAGCTGATCGGCGTTGACGCTTCCGATGCGCGCTTCAGCTTCGCCGATCTGTCCAATGCCGATCTCACCGGCGCCACGCTACGCAATGTGGATTTGACTCGCGCCGTGCTGGCAGGGACGACGCTGAAGGGCGTTGATTTGCGCCGCGCTACTCTGTTTCGCGCCGATTTGCGCGGCGCCGATCTGACCGGGGCTGAGCTTGCCGGCACCAATCTTTCTGGCGCGCAGCTTGGCGGGGCGCGTTGGCTGGATGGCCAGAAGATTTGCAGCGCCGCTTCCATCGGTTCCTGCCAATGAGTGATGCCGATTACCTCGCGCGGCTCAATGCTGAACAGCGCGCGGCGGTGGAAGCGCTTGATGGGCCGCTTTTGGTGCTGGCCGGCGCGGGCACTGGCAAGACGCGCGTGCTGACCACGCGGTTTGCGCATTTGCTGCGCAGCCGCAAAGCCTTTCCATCCCAGGTGCTGGCGGTGACCTTCACCAACAAAGCCGCGCGGGAAATGCGCGAACGTGTTGGCGCGATGATGGGTGAGACGGTGGAAGGGCTTTGGCTTGGCACTTTCCATGCGCTGACCGCACGCATGCTCCGCCGCCATGCCGAACTTGTAGGGCTTAATTCCAATTTTACCATCCTGGATACGGATGATCAGCTGCGCCTGCTGAAACAGGTGATGGAAGCCGAGAATCTTGATCTGAAGCGCTGGCCCGCGCCGGGGCTGATGGCGATTATTCAACGCTGGAAGGATCGCGGCCTGACGCCGGATGCCGTCACGCCGGCCGAGGATACGGATTACGCCGCAGGCCGTGCGCGCAGCATTTATGAGGCGTATCAGGCGCGGCTGAAGGCGCTGAATGCGGCTGATTTCGGTGATTTGCTGCTGCATGTGGTGACGATTTTGCGTGGGCATCCGGAAGTGCTGGCCGATTATCAGCGGCGCTTTCGCTATATTCTGGTGGATGAATATCAGGACACCAATCTGGTGCAGTATTACTGGCTGCGGCTTTTGGCGCAGGCGCATCACAATATCTGCTGCGTGGGTGATGATGACCAATCCATCTATTCCTGGCGCGGGGCGGAGATTGAAAACATCCTCCGGTTTGAAAAGGATTTTCCCGGTGCGCAGGTGGTGCGGTTGGAATCCAATTACCGATCCACCCGCCATATTTTGGCCACTGCTTCCGGGCTGATAGCGCATAATACGGGCCGGCTTGGCAAAACTCTGCGCGCCGGGCGCAATGATGCGGATGGGGAGAAGGTGCGCGTTGTCTCTGTCTGGGACAGCGAAGAAGAAGCCCGTATGGTCGGTGAGCGCATCGAAGCGGCGCGGCGTTCGGGTGAGGGCCTGGGCGAGATCGCCATTCTGATCCGCGCCGGTTTCCAGACGCGCGCCTTTGAAGAAAGGCTGATCACGCTTGGCCTGCCCTATCGCGTGGTGGGTGGCGCGCGGTTTTATGAGCGGCAGGAAATCCGCGATGCCATGGCCTATTTCCGTGTGGTGGCGCAGCCCGCGGATGATCTGGCGTTTGAACGTATCGTCAATCTGCCCAAGCGCGGTCTTGGCGATACTGCAATGCGCGAAATGCATGCGCTAGCGCGGGCGGAAGCCGTGCCGCTTGCGATTGCCGCCGGGCTTGCCTTGGAAAAGGGCGTGATCAAGCAGGCCAAGGCGCGTGCCGCTTTGGGTGAATTGCTGGCAGGTTTCGCCCGCTGGCGCGCCATGTTGCCGAATGAAGGCCATGTGGTGATGGCGGCCACGCTTCTCGAAGAAAGCGGCTATACCGATATGTGGAAGCAGGATCGCAGCCCGGAAGCGCCAGGGCGCCTTGATAACCTCAAGGAATTGCTGCGCGCCATGGCGGATTACGAGACGCTCGCGGGGTTTCTGGAACATGTCTCATTGGTGATGGAAATTGATGAAACGGCGGAAGGCCAGCGCGTTTCCATCATGACACTGCATGGCGCGAAGGGCTTGGAATTTGATCGCGTTTTTCTGCCTGGCTGGGAAGAAGGCGTGTTTCCATCGCAGCGCAGCCTTGAAGAAGGTGGCGAACGCGCCTTGGAAGAAGAAAGGCGGCTTGCCTACGTTGGCATCACGCGCGCGCGGCGTTTTGCGGCGATCAGCCATGCCGCCAATCGGCGCATTTACGGCAATTGGCAGGCCTCCATCCCGTCGCGCTTTCTTGATGAATTGCCGGCATCTGAAATCAAGCTGGAAGGCAATGCCGCACGAGAAATGCGAAGCGCCAGTGTATTCCCGAGCACTGGTGGGCTTTACGGCCAGCGCCCGCGCGTGATTGAAGCAGCCGCTTGGGAAGTGAAGGAACGCCCGACGAGTTCCGCGCGTTATGCCAAGGGTGATCGCGTCTTTCACCAGAAATTCGGCTATGGCGAGGTGACGGGCGTGGAAGATGATCGGCTGGATGTGCGTTTCGACAAGGCCGGCGAAAAGCGCCTGATTGATCGTTTTGTGGAGAAAGCCTGATGCGCCCTGCTGGCCCTGATGGCGCGGGCGCGCTTTCTCGACGCCGCGCTGAACCGCTTGAAGCGCTCAGCATTGATGGGCTGAGTGAGGAAGCGCTGCCCTTCTTCGAAGCCGCCTTGCAACAAGTCTGCGGCACGGTCGCCTATTTCCGCGATGAGCCGAGCGATACCTGGCGCGTGGAAGGTGTGCGCGAAGCCGGTGCGGGGCAGGAGGAATTGGAAAGCGCCCTGGCTTTGGCGGCGCTAGTGGCCGGCATCGCCCAGCCCGAATTGCAGATCGCGCCGGTGGAAGCGGATGGTTGGCTCGCGCGCACCGTGCAGGCTTTTCCGGAACAGCGGATTGGTAAGCGATTCTTGATCCGCCCGACCCATGTTGCGGATCGGCCCTGTTTTGATCGGCTGGTGTTGAAGCTTGATGCGGGCTTGGCGTTTGGGTCGGGCGAACACGCTTCGACGCAAGGTTGCCTGATGGCGTTTGAAGCCATGGCGCATCGCTGTCCTCGGCGCATCATGGATCTGGGCAGTGGTTCCGGCATTCTCGCCATGGCGGCGGCGAAGTTGTTGCACGTGCCGGTGACGGCCACCGATATCGAACCCTGGTCGGTGCGCATTTGTGCGGAGAATGCGCGGTTGAATGGCCTGTCTGCCCAGATGCGCGCCTTATTGGCGGACGGCTGGCGGGACCGCCGGTTGCAGGGCAAGCGCTATGATCTGGTTTTCGCCAATATTCTGGCGCGCCCGCTTTGCGCCATGGCGCGAGAATTGGCGGCGCATCTTGCACCGCAGGGAACGGCCATTTTGGCCGGGCTTCTCAGCACACAGGCGCGCATGGTGCTGGCGGCGCATCGCCGTCAGGGCCTGGTGCTTGAACGCAGAATAGATGTGGGTCCGTGGACTACGTTGGTAATCAGAAACCGCGGCTGAAGGGCCAGTCCTCGGTCGCTGAGATGAAATGCAGGGCTTTGGCATTCGCTTCATAAGCGCGTTTTGCGATCATGATATCAACCATGGCCGTCTCAAGGGCTTCCTGCCCCTGAATGGCGGCAATGCCGGAACCGATGCCTTCTCGTGGGATGGGCGGGACAAACACAGGCCGTTCTGGCGCTGTGGTGGTATTGGCAAGGCGTATTGCCGCCAGTTCCAGACGCTCCACGGCTCGCTGCATGCCGCTCAGCGTCGCATTCATTGCGGCATTGATGCCGCCGGGGATGGTTTTCGTCATGAAGCTAATCTAACCGAGATTCGTAAATAAAGTTCTGAAGATTAGACACCCCTGGTGGAAATCTGCAGCCACCCCTCACTTTTTTTGGTTCACTCCGCCGCAGCCCGCCGATCAAGATGCTGGCGCAGCCTTGGCATCACTTCCTGCGCCAGGCGGGCCATGCTCTCAGCCTCCCAAGCCGCATTGGGGCCGGACCAATCAAGCCCCGCCATCAGCACATGGCCATAGGGCCCGGCTTCCTCACGCAGCGCAATCAGCTTGTCCAAAACGGTGCGTGGGCTGCCGGCAATCACGCAGGCGTCAATCATATCCTCGGCCGTTGCGGTGTTATGGTCCATGTCTTCGCGCGGCGTCATGGTGGCGGCGAGCCCTGCGCGCTTCGCGAGACTGCCGAGGTATTCGAAGTAATAGCGTGTGGCGCCTTCCTCGGCGGTGGCGCGGGCGCGGGCTTCGGCATCGGTTGAGGCAATCACGAAATTACGCGCCATGCGCCAACGCGCGCCATCGGGCGCCCGGCCGGCTTCGCGCAGGCCCGCAGCAAAGCTTTGCCAATGGCCGGCCAGGATGCGGTGCGCCACGAAATTGGCGCTGATCACGCCCCAGCCGCGCTTGGCCGCCAGTGACACGCCCTGCGAATCCTTGGACCGAGCAGAAATATGAATTGAAGGCCCGCCCGGCTGGAAGGGCTTTGGCATGAAGCCCACCCCATATTTGGGCAGCACATTGCGCGAAATCTTCACCGGCCAGGTTTCGCCGCCCACATCATAAGGTGGCTCGGCAGCCCAGATGCGCTGGATGGTCTCAAGCGATTCCACCATGCGCTTGCCGCGTTCCTTGGGCTCGATATCGCCAAACAGCTCAAAATCCGAAGACAAGCCCCCCGCGCCAATCCCCATCATGAAGCGCCCCTGCGCCATATGGTCGAATTGCGCGACTTCCGCCGCCACAATGGCCGGGTGGTGGTTCGGCAGGTTGATCACGCCGGTGCCGAAATTCAGGCTCGTGCGATGCACCAGCCCCGCCATGAACATCAAGGGGGATGCGATGGGTTCGGATGTGGCGGAAAAATGCTCCCCCACCCAAACCTCCTGAAAGCCCAGGCGATCCGCGAGCAGGGATTTTTCCGTATCCTCTGCCAGGGTTTCATGCATGGGGCGCTCCGGCGGATGGAGCGGCATCATGAAAAGGCCAAGATGCATAGGGCGCTTCCTCAATTCATTTTGGGCGATGAGTCTCGCCACTTGAACCCAAAGCCTAAAGCAAGCTTGTGTCAAAGGTGAAGGGGGGGTGGCCTTGCCAGGGGGCGCTTCTGCCCCGATGTTTCAACCGTGACACCTTCAGCCAGACTAGCCGCGGCGATCGAGCTTCTTTCAGCGCTCGAAGCCCAATGCTTCGCCCCCGATGCCCGTCGCCGCCCCGCCGATGCCGTGGCCAGCGATTTTTTCCGCGCCCGGCGCTTCATTGGCGGGGGGGATCGGCGGAGCGTCAGTGAATGGGTCTGGGGCGTGGTGCGGCAAAGGCTGCGGCTGGATTGGAACCTGGCGCGGCTGCCGGCCGAGCCCACCCCCCGGCTATTGCTGATGGCCTATCTGGTGCTGGTGGCCCACTGGACCGAAGCCGATATCGGCCGGGGCTTTTCGGGCGAACGCTATGGCGCGGCCCCGCCCAATCCAGCCGAAGCCCGCGCGGTGCGAATCATGGCCGGACGAGAGCTTTTGCACCCGGATATGCCCGAATCGGTGCGCTTCAACCTGCCGGAATGGCTGCTGCCGGATTTCCAGGCGCGTTTCGGGGCGGCGCTGGCGGAGGAATCCGCCGCCATGGAACAGCCCGCAGCCCTTGATCTGCGGGCCAATATGCTACGTGGCACGCGGGCGGAAGCCGCTGCCGCCCTGGCGGCAGAGGGCATCGCCACCGAAGCAACCCCCTTTTCCCCATGGGGGCTGCGCGTACCATCTCGCCGGCCGGTGACGGGCACGGCCGCCTTCAAGGCCGGTTTGATTGAAGTGCAGGATGAAGGCAGCCAATTGATCGCGCTTTTGGCCGATGCCCGCCCCGGCATGCGGGTTGCCGATTACTGCGCCGGCGCCGGGGGCAAGACGCTGGCCATGGCGGCCACCATGGAAAATCGCGGCAAAATCACCGCCTGCGATACCTCGGCCCCCCGGCTGGAAGGCGCGGCGCTGAGGTTCCGCCGCGCCGGGGTGGATAATGCCGAACGCCATTTGTTGAGCG
>JAPLOJ010000384.1 GCA_026400795.1 Alphaproteobacteria bacterium | reverse complement strand
TGCAGGTGCTGATGCGCCGGCCGGAAATGGGCGGCTTTGTTTCCATCAGCGCGCCCGCTTCGCATTATGATTTCGGCTTTCTGGCGCCTTGCCCCTGCGGCGGGCTGATCCTGCATGGCGCCGATGATGAATTGGTGCCGGAAGCTTCCGTGAAGAAGCTGGTGGAAAAACTGAATACGCAAAAGGGTGTCAGCATTGACTATCGCATCATGGCCGGCGCCGGCCATGTCTTTACGCCGGAACAGACCGAAAAGGTTGTGGATGCGGCGGAAGATCACGTGATGGGCATTCTGAACCGCAATCGCATGGCGCTGGCGGCTGACTAAGCCTTGGTGCCATGCCTCGCAAAAAGGCCGCGCGGATCATTCCGGGCGGCCTTTTTCATGTGCGGCGTTTGTGCTTTCATTATGCGAATAACCGGGAGGTCAATATGAAATTATCGCGTCGCGCGCTGCTTGCCAGCGCCCTTGCCACGCCCGCCATTGCGCAAGCGCAGGGTGCTTGGCGGCCGGATCGGCAGATCACCATGATCGTCGCCTTTGCCGCCGGTGGCGGCACGGATGTCGCGGCACGCACCATTGCGCGCTTCATGGAACAGGATCTGGGCCAGCCCGTGGTGGTGCTGAATCGCCCCGGTGCGGGCGGAGAAATTGGCTTTACGGAATTGGCGCGCGCCAGGCCCGATGGCTATACGATTGGCTTCATCAACACGCCGAATATTGTGACCATTCCGATTGAACGGCGCGCGCGTTACTCACTCGATGATTTTTCCCTGATCGGGAATATCGTTGATGACCCCGGCGGAATGTGGGTGCTGCCCGACAGCCCTTACAAAACGCTCGCTGACCTGTTGGCGGCGGCGCGGACCAATCCGGGCACAATTGGCTATGGCACCACAGGCATTGGTTCGGATGATCATCTGGCAATGCTGGCGCTGGAACGGGCCACGGGCACCAAGTTCCTGCATATTCCCTTTGCCGGTTCGTCTCAGGTGAAGCAGAATGTGCTGTCGCGCACCATTCCGCTTGCGGTGATGAATGTGGCGGAAGGGTTGAATGATATGAATCAGGGTACGCTGCGGCCCATCGCGCAATTGGGGGAAACCCGTTGGGACCGCGCGCCCAGCATCCCAACCCTGCGGGAATTGGGCTTTGATGTGGTGGAAGGTTCCATGCGCGGCATGGCCGCCCCCGGCGGCATGCCGACGGAGATCATCACGCGCTTGGCAGAATCCGTGAAAAAGACCGTGGATAATCCGGAATTCCAGAAGCTTGCGGATCAACAGTTCCTGCCGCTCCGCTTCCTGGCACCCGATGCCTATCGGGTGGAGCTGGTCGGGCTGCGCACACGCTACCAGGCGCTGTGGAACCAGCACCCTTGGCGGGAGTAACTACAATAGCGCCCCAATAATCCGCCCGCCCGTCAACGGGCGCGGCGCGCCGGTGGTACCGGGGAAGCTCAGCGGCAGCCCGCGCGCCACGCGGGCGCCCAGAACGCCGAAAGCCTGGGCTTCCAACGCATCGCCATCCCAACCTGCGACCTCCACTGGCCGGACCGGTTCTTCCAGCGCGCCGCCGAGTGCCTTCATCAGCGCAGGATTACGCCGCCCGCCACCCGCCACCAGCCATTGCATGGGCGGTTCCGGGAAATGCCGCGCGGCGGCGGCGACGCAAACTGCGCAAAACGCAACCAAAGTGGCCGCACCATCCGCGGCCGAAAGGCTACCCGCCCCGGCCTCTCGCAAGGCACGATCAAAATCGAGCCGGTCAAGCGATTTCGGTGGCGGCGCTGCCAGATAAGGATGCGCCATCAGCCGCCCCAGCACCGCGCCATCCGCCTGGCCCGCCAAAGCGAGCTTGCCCGCCGCGTCATAATCCTTGCCCGTATGCTGGCGCGCCCAATCATCCAAAGGCCCATTGGCCGGCCCGGTATCAAAGGCCAGCATTTCCCCATCCGGGCCAAGCCACGTCACGTTGCCGACCCCGCCCAGGTTCAGGATGGCAAGCGGCTTTGGCAAAGGTGCCGCAAGCGCGCGGTGGAACACCGGCACCAAAGGCGCGCCCTGGCCGCCGGCAGCAACATCGGCGCTGCGGAAATCATAAGCCACACTCATGCCGGTGCGCCGCGCCAGCAGCGCGGCATCGCCGATCTGCCAGGTGAAGGGGGTGCCCGTACGCCCCGGGGCGGCGGGGCGATGCAGGATGGTCTGGCCATGAAAGCCGACCAAATCTGCCGGCAGGCCGATAGCCTCCACGGCTTCGGCATGGCGCTCGGTCAGGCTGCGCGTCGCGTCCAGCAATGCGGGGTCATCGGGCGTCAGGCTCTCGGCGCGGTCCAGCAGGGCGCGCAGCGCGCGGCGCAAGGCGGGGTCATAGGGCAGGGTCTGACGCGGGCCGAAGCGCGCAATCGCCTCCCCATCCGTTTCCAGATAGGCAGCATCCACGCCATCCAGTGACGTGCCACTCATAAGGCCGATGGTTCTCAGCATGATGGGGACGTGCTACCCCCGCTTCCTTGCCGTTGGAAGCCCCCGGCAGCGTTGAGTTTTGAGAAACCGGATAGCATCATGAACAGCGCGCGAAGCGATTTCCTGCATGTGGCGCGGGAACGCGGCTATATTCACCAAACCACCGAAGAAGGCGCCTTTCTGGCGCGGCTGC
>JAPLOJ010000215.1 GCA_026400795.1 Alphaproteobacteria bacterium | reverse complement strand
GAAAGTTGCGGTCAGGAATTGGCCGCTTTCCGGATCATATTGCGCATGTTCCAGCATGGCCTGACCAATGCCGGCCATGATGCCGCCATGGCATTGGCCATGCACCAGCATGGGGTTGATCGGCACGCCCACATCATCCACTGCTGCGTAATTGGCGATGGTGACTTCGCCGGTTGACGGATCAATTTCTACCTCGGCAACGTGGCAGCCATTGGGGAAATTGCATTCTGTATCGCGCGTGTAAGTCAGTTGTTCGTCTATCCCTGGGGTTTCACCAGGCGGCAAGCGCGCGGGATCATGCGCAGCGGCAATCACCGCGGGCCAGCTTGTGGCGATATCCGTCCCCGCGACGCTGAAGCGGCCATTGAGGAATTCGATATCCGCCACGCCGGCTTCCATGACATGCGCGGCGATGCGCTTGGCTTTTTCTATGATCAGCGTGGCAGCGCGGCTGGTGGCGACACCGCCCATCTGAGATGATCGCGACCCGCCCGTGCCACCGCCCTTCAGCACCACATCTGAATCTCCCTGGATCAGATCAATGGCATCAAAAGGTAGGCCAAGTTTTTCAGACAGGATTTGCGCAAAGGCCGTTTCATGCCCTTGCCCATGGCTGAACGTGCCGACGGTCAGCTTGGCGCGGCCTTCAGGTGTCAACGCCACACGCGCCCATTCAAAAGGCTGACCGCCCGAGGCTTCAATGAAATAGCCAAGGCCAATGCCGCGCAGCTTCCCGTGCTTGGCAGCTTCCGCGCGTCGTGCCGCGAAGCCCTGCCAATCGGCCAAGTTCAGCGCCATATCCTGGGTTTCCGCGAAGTGGCCGGAATCGATGACATTGCCAGCGACATTGCGATAGGGAATTTGATCCGGGCGGATGTAATTGCGCCGCCTGATTTCATCACGCCCAATGCCAAAGGCCGCCGCGCCTTGGTCAAACAAGCGTTGTCGGCACTGTATTGGTAAACACGCAGCGCACCTGCACATTCAGCGCCTGAAGGTCATAGACCGTGCCATTGATGCGCCCGCCCGCCATGGTTGGCACGCGCGGGCCGAAATCCAGCAAATAGGCGCCCATGGCGGCCAAGGTGCGAATACGCACGCCAATCGCTCTGGCATTTTCGTCAAACGCCATTTCGGCATGCGTCACATGGTCGCGCCCATGCGGGTCTGACAGGAAGGTCTCGGTCCGGCCCGCGCGCCACTTCACTGGCCGCCCAAGCTTGCGCGCTGCCCACAGCACCATGGCACTTTCGGGAAAAAGCTTGCCGCGCAAACCAAACCCGCCGCCGACATCAGGCGAAATGACACGGATTTTTTCAAGCGGCACTTTGAAGACCAGCTTCGCCAGATTGTCGCGCACCTTGACCGCACCCTGAGATGGCGAAACCAGCGTCCAACGTTCCCCATCCCAATCACCGAGTGCGACACGCGGTTCCATCGGATTGCCGACCACCCGGTTCTGCATCAGATCAACTGAGACGATACGCGCAGCACGGGTAAAAGCATCATCCGCTTCCGCGGCGCGGCCACTATCCCAATGGACGCAAAGATTGCTGCCCTGGTCTTCCCAAATGACCGGCGCGTCAGCATCAAGCGCCTTGCCGGTTTCGGTGATGCTGGGCAGGGTTTCATAGTCAATCTGGATCAGCTCGGCGGCATCCATTGCCTGATAACGGGTTTCGGCGACCACCAACGCCACCGGGTCGCCCACATAGCGTACGCGTTCGGTTTGCAGGATATGGCGCGTGGGGGCGAAAAGCGGCTTGTCCTTGCCGGGGACTTCCACCTGCACCGGCAGCGCGCCAACACCATCGGCCATTGCATCATGCCCGGTCAGTACCGCCACCACGCCAGGGGCGGCGCGCGCTTCGCTGACATCCATGGAGATGATGCGCGCATGGGCGTGCGGTGAACGCAGCACCACCGCATGGGCCTGGCCCGGGCGGTTCATGTCATCCGTATAGGTGCCGCGCCCCGTGAGCAGCCGCACATCTTCCTTGCGCCTTACCGGCTGACCAATGCCAAACTTGTCCATGACCTACTTCCCCGTTATTTCCAGCAAAGCCTGTTCGATAGAGGTGATGCGCGCGACCGGACGCAGCCCTTCAATCGCCGCCTGATGCACGGCAGCCGAAAACGCCGCGCAGCCATCTTCCAGCACGGTCACCTCGAATTCCCGCACATGCGCGCCGCGCACGGTGGAAGCCACACCACCATTGGTGACAATGCCCGCCACCAGCAGCGCGCGAATACCGGCTTTGCGCAAGGCCCATTCCAGGCGCGAATTCCAGAAAGCGTCATAGCCGATTTTCTCAACCATCAGATCGGATGGCGCCAATTCATCCACCAAAGCCTGGCCCCAGGATGCCGGCGCGAAATCCCCCTTGCGCAGGAAGGGGCGCATTTGTTTCAGGTGCTCCGCAATGAAGGGCTCGCCGCCCTTGCCAGGCACCAGAGTAAAATGGGTGGAAGCGATCCAGCCGCCCTTCGCGCGCATGGCCTGACACAACGGCGCGAGCCGCGCGGGCAGTGCTGCGATGGTCGCATCGCTTTGTCCACCACGCGCATAAGCACCCTTGGGGTGGATGAAATCATTCTGTAAATCACAGAGCAGCAAAGCGGTTTCGCTAATAGGAATGGCGCCGGCCATCATCACGCCCTTTCGATAATCAGATTGCCAAAACGATCCACCCGCGCCACCAGGCCAGTATCCACCACTACGGTCACGTCAGGTTG
>JAPLOJ010000376.1 GCA_026400795.1 Alphaproteobacteria bacterium | reverse complement strand
TGCCAAGTTCCAGCCCCACCACGGTCACGACGGGGATCAGGATATTCTTGAACACATGCACGAAGGTGACGCGCGCCGGCGATAGCCCTTTGGCGCGCGCGAATTTCACGTAATCCATCAGCATGGTTTCGCGCACACCCGCACGCGTCAGGCGAATGACCAGGCTGATCTTGAACAGCGCAAGATTGATCGCGGGCATCGTCATATGGCGAATGCCATCCCAGGTCAGAAAGGACCATTGCAGACCAAGCAGCGTGCCCGTATCGCCACGTCCAGTGGATGGCAGCCAGCCAAGATAAACCGCAAACACCATAATCAGCATCAGCCCGACCCAGAAGGTCGGCAGCGAAAAGCCCAAGATGGAACCGGCCATGATCACGCGGCTGAAGCGGCCATCGGGCCTAAGCCCGGCATAAAGCCCAAGCGGCAGGCCAATGATCAGCGCGACAATCGTCGCACCGAAAGCAAGTTCCAGCGTTGCCGGCATGCGCTGCAAAATCAACTTCAGCGCCGGTTCATTGTAAACGAAGGACCGCCCCAAATCGCCCTGCAAGGCCTTGGTCAGGAACACCGTATATTGCTGCCACAGCGGCAAATCGAGCCCAAGCGCTTGCACGGCGCGTTCACGTTCAATTTGGTCCGCATCCGGGCTGATCAGGATTTCCACCGGATCGCCAATGGCATAGACGCCGATAAAGACAATCAGCGACATCGCCAGCACAACAAGCAGTGCCTGCAAGATACGCCGAACGAGGTAGACGGTCATTTGGTCCTATCCGGTTCAGCGCGCCGCCGGGCGCACATCCTGCGCGCGCGTCAGCTCATCATTGCGGGCATCATGCGCCAAATGGCGGCGCATACCCCAGATATTGGTCTGGATATGCAGTGGGATCACGCCCACATCCTCGGCCGCGATGCGCTGTGCTTCAATCACCATCTGCACGCGCTTGGCTTCATCCAGTTCCACCAAGGATTGATCAAGCAGCCCATCCACCCGCGGGTTGGAATAGCGCCCACGATTGGAAGACCCCCAGCCCTTCTCACGCGTCACCGTCGCCAGAATATTGCGCAGCGGATGCGAACCATCCGGGTTGGACCCCCAACCGATAAGGTGAGAGGAAAAATCTGCACGGCCCGCGCGGCCAATGAAGGTGGTCCAAGGTTGCGCTTCCACCGTGGTACGCACGCCAATACGCGTCCACATCTGGCCAATCGCCTGAATAATGCGCGCATCATTCACATAGCGGTCATTCGGGCCATTCAACTGAATGCGGAAACCTTGCGGATAGCCTGCTTCCGCCAGCAAGCGACGCGCAGCATCCGGATCAAAGGCTGGCGGCGTCACGCCTGGCACATGGGTATAGACACCCTCAGGCAGGAATTGCCCCGCCGGCACGGCAGCACCTTCCATCACGCGGTCCACAATGGCCTTGCGGTCAATGGCGATCGAAAGCGCACGCCGCACCCGCACATCCTGCAACGGATTGCGGCCCAGCGGCTTGCCATCATTATCTGTGATGAAGGGCGAGTTTTCATTCGCTGGGCGCAGGTGATCGAGCCCCAGGAAGATCAGGCGCAGGCCAACCGTCTCCGAAAGCGCAATCCGGTTATCCTGGCGCAGCTTCGCGAGATCCGATGTCGGCACCTGGTCAATGAATTCCACATCGCCCGCCAGCAGTGCCGCAGTGCGCGCCGCATCATTGGTGATCATGCGATAGATCACGCGTTGGAAGGCAGCGCGATCACCCCAGTAATTATCGTTGCGTTCGAATTCAATCCGGTCGCCACTGCGATGCGACACCACGCGGTAAGGGCCAGTGCCAATCGCCGCGAGGCCTGCATTGAATTCCTCGGTCGTCGCGTTCTGGTGCGTCTCCCGGTCCAGAATGCGGACATTGGTCATATCCAAAGGCATCAGCGGATGCGGCGCCGCGGTCCGGAAGCGGATCGTCAGCGGGTCAACAATTTCTATCGCCTGAATAGGCCGCGAATAAGCCGCGAAGGATGAGGGACTATTCGGCACATTGGGCAGGCGCTGCAGCGTGAAGGCTACATCTTCGGCGGTGAATTCATTGCCATTATGAAAGCGCACATTGGGCCGCAGCTTGAATTCCCAGACATTGGGTTCCACCGCGCGCCAGCTCAGCGCCAGGCCGGGCAGGTTGTTCGATTTGGCGTCCGTATTCACCAGCTTGTCGAAGATGGTATCCGCGACCGCATTATTGGGCGAAAGCTGATGGTAATGCGGATCAAGCGAAGTGACGGGTGCGGCCACCGCCATGGTGACACTTTGGGCCAGGGCGCCTTGCGCCGAAAGGCCAATAAAAGCTGTGCTGGCAACCAGCGCCAGCTTGCGAAGTTTTCCCGTCATCCCAGACCCCCTGTTGTTTTTGCGCCAGACCTCACTTCCTTCTAGCAGCCGATGCGGGGCACCGCTAGCATCACCCCGATCCGCAGCAGGAGAATGCCGCCATGCCCCCCTCATCATCCCGCCCCCCTCGTTTTGCCTTGGCCGCCTTGCTGCTGGCCGGCATGGGCGCTTCCGGCGCATTTGCGCAAAATCTGACCATCGGCATTGGCGGGTCGCCCACCGCGCTTGACCCGCATTTCTACAATGCCTCCCCCAATATCAGCCTGACACAGCACATGTTCGACCGACTGGTGGAACAGGATGCGGAGGCGCGGCTGCAACCCATGCTGGCGGAAAGCTGGCGCCCGCTTTCCGATACCGTTTGGGAATTCAAGCTCCGCCCCGGTGTGAAATGGCATGATGGGCGGGATTTCACCGCCGATGATGTGGCCTTCACCATCGAACGCGTGCCCAATGTCCGCAATAGCCCAGGTACCTTCGCCGGCATGATCCGCGCCATCACCCGCGCTGAAATCATGGACCCGCTGACCATCCGCTTCCACACCGCCGCCCCGCATCCGCTGCTGCCCACGGAATTGGCATCCGTGCAGATCATCTCCCGCCACGCTGGCGCCGGGGCGGAGACCGAGGATTACAATGCCGGCCGCGCCGCGATTGGCACCGGCCCCTATCGGCTGGCGAATTACCGCCAAGGTGACCGCACCGAATTCACGCGGAACGAGAATTACTGGGCCGGGCCGCAGCCCTGGGCACGGGTTTCCTACCGCTTCATCGCCAATGATGCGTCCCGTACCGCGGCCTTGCTGGCCGGCGATGTTGATGTGATTGACCAGGTGCCTTCATCCGATCTGGAAAGGCTCAGGCGCGATCAACGGATTTCGCTTTATGAAATCCAGGGGCTGCGCCTGATCTATCTTTGGTTTGACTATTCCCGCGCGGAAAACCCACTCATGGTCAGCGACAATGAAGGCAAGCCCTTCGCGCGCAACCCCTTCCATGATGTGCGCGTCCGCCGCGCGCTTTCCATGGCGATAGACCGCAACGCGCTCGCCGATCGAGTCATGGAAGGCACCGCCAAACCCACCGGCCAATGGCTGCCGCCGGGCGCCTATTCATATAACCCCGATGTGCCCGTGCCGCGTTTTGACGCTGACGGCGCGCGGCGCCTGCTGGCCGAAGCCGGTTTCCCGCAAGGCTTCCGCCTGACCCTGCTGGCGCCCAATGATCGCTACCCGAATGATGCCCGCACCGCGCAAGCGGTCGCACAAATGTGGACCCGCGTTGGGCTGCGCACCGAAGTGCAAACCCTGCCCTGGACCACCTATGCCGCACGCAATTCACGCCAGGAATTCAACGCCCGCATGGGCGGCTGGGGCAGCGTGACCGGCGAAGCATCCTATATGCTGGTCAATATCTTCGGCACCTTTGATCGTGAAAAGCGCCGCGGTGCTGCCAATTCATCACGCTATTCCAACCCTACTCTGGACGCGTTGACCGAACGCGCCGCCGCCACGCTGGACGATGCCGAGCGCGAAAAACTGCTGCGGGAAGCCGTGAAGATGGTCACCATGGATGAACAGGTGATGATCCCGCTGTTCCAACTTGTGAATGTTTGGGCAGCGCGGCGGGGTTTTGTCTATACGCCGCGGATGGATGAACGGACCACAGCCATGGCAGTGAAGCCGGCTAACTAAAAGGTCAGGGAGGGCTTTGCCCTCCCTGAAACCCACCCACCAAAGGCCCGAGGCCTTTGGAAACCGTTACCTTGTCACCCGGCCGCGTCGGTGTTGCGATCCGCGACAAAACGCTCCAGCCAATGGATGGTGTAATCGCCATCCTGGAATTCGGGCGCTTCCATCACGGCCTGATGCAGCGGCAATGTTGTCTTGATGCCGGCTACAACCATTTCACTCAAAGCACGCCGCATGCGGCCAATCGCTTCCACCCGCGTCGGCGCATGCACAATCAGCTTCGCCACCAAGCTGTCATAATGCGGCGGCACCACATAGCCGGAATAAAGCGCGCTATCCACGCGCACCCCAAGCCCGCCCGGCGCGTGATACGTCGTCACCTTGCCAGGATTGGGCGCGAAGGTTTCGGGGTCTTCCGCGGTGATGCGGCATTCAATGGCATGGCCATAGAAGCGAATATCCTTCTGGCCATAGCCAAGCGCCTCACCAGCGGCGATGCGGATCTGTTCCTTCACCAAATCAATGCCGCAGACCATTTCGGTCACGGGGTGTTCCACCTGTAGCCGCGTATTCATCTCAATGAACGCGAATTGCCCATCCTGCCACAGGAATTCCAACGTGCCGGCATTGCGATAGCCAAGTTTTGATAGCCCCGCAGTCACCGTTGCGCCCAAAGCATCGCGCGCTGCGGCATCAAGCGCCGGGCTGCCCGCTTCTTCAACCAGCTTCTGGTGGCGCCGCTGCAAGGAACAATCACGCTCCCCGAAATGCACCACATTGCCATGCGTATCCGCCAGCACCTGCAATTCAATATGGCGTGGCCGATCGAGGTATTTTTCCAGATAAACACTGTCATCACCAAAAGCCGCCTTGGCTTCGGCGCGCGCGACACTCCAGGCTTCCTCAATCTCATCCGCGCTGTGGGCTACCTTCATGCCGCGCCCACCACCGCCGGCAGCGGCCTTGATCAGCACGGGGTATTTCACCGTC
>JAPLOJ010000292.1 GCA_026400795.1 Alphaproteobacteria bacterium | reverse complement strand
GAAGGTCGCTTGCCTCGCGGTTTGGCGCGGCATTACGGACCCTGCTGCGCTGATTGACGCGGCAGTTTCCCGCGGAGCCTCGCCCGGTGCCTGGGATGGCGCGGCGCCATCGCCGCGGCTGGTGGCGGTGCCGACCACGCTTTCAGCTGCGGAATTCGCGCCCCATGCCGGCTATACGGATTTGGGCGAGGGGCGGAAGTATCGCGCGCTTGAACCTTGGATGGTGCCGCGCGCTGTTCTGCTTGACCCAGCAGCGACATTGGAAACGCCGGCGGAGCTTTTTCTCTCATCTGGCATTCGCGCTTTGGATCATGCCGCCGAGCGCTGGTGCGCCCTGGAACCCGCGCCCTATTCTGATGCGGTATCGCGCCAAGCCATGCTGATGCTGGCTGATGGCCTGCCGCGCGTGGCGGAGGCGGCTGGGGATTTGCGGGCGCGCGCGCTGTGTCAGCAAGCGGCCTGGCTTTCCGTGATGGGTGGCTGGGCAGGCGTGCCCGTCGGTGCCAGCCATGGGCTTGGCTATATTCTGGGCGCGGCGCGCGGCGTTCCGCATGGCATCACCTCCTGCCTAATGCTGCATGCGGTGATGCGCTGGAATGCGCCGGTGAATGCGGCGCGGCAGGCAGATATCGCGGCGACTTTCGGCGGTGCAGAAGCGGGGCCAGCGATTGAGGATTTTGTCGCGGGCCTCGGCCTGCCCACACGGTTGCATCAGCAGGGCATTACCGAGGCGGAAATCCCGGGCCTTGCCGCGCGCTGGACCGGCGATGCACCGATTGCGACCAATCCGCGCCCCGTGCGCGGGGCGGCGGATTTGGAGGAAATCTTGCGGCTCGCAATCTAAAGATTGCGCCGTTCCGCCCGCAGCGTGGGCAGGCCAATGCCGGTGGCATCAAAGCCACCATCAACGGCAATCACCTGGCCGGTCAGGTAGCTCGCCCGGTCGCCGCACAGGAAGAATACAGCCTCCGCCAATTCGGTTTCCAGCCCATAGCGATTGAGCGGCAAATGATCGTGGTAATCGGCGCGGATTTCGGGCGTATGCACGGCCTTCGCCATCGCCGTATCTACCGGTCCGGGGGCCACGGCATTCACACGTATGCCAAGGCTCGCGAATTCCACCGCTTGCTGCTTGGTCAGATGCGCAAGCCCGGCCTTGCTGGTGCCATAGGCGACACGCAGCGTTGAAGCGCGCAGGCCGGAAATGGAGGTGATATTCACCATCGCCCCACCCCCTGCTTCCGCCATGATCGGTGCCGCCGCCTGCGCCGCGAGGAAGGGGCCGGTCAGGTTCACTGCCAGCACACGCGCCCAATCTTCCGGTGTGGTTTCCAGAATCGGTTTGAAAATGGCGATGCCGGCATTATTCACCAGCGCATCCAGCCGCCCGAAATGCGCGGCGGCCTGGCGCACGGCAGCAGTGATGGCTGCTGGATCTGAAACATCGCAGATAAGTGCAAGGGTTTTGTCGGGCTCCGCCAGCGCTGCCATAGTCTCACGCAACTGATCCGCGTTGATATCCAAAAGCGCGACATTCCAACCTTCGGCCAGAAAGCGGCGCGCCACGGCAAGCCCAATGCCGCGCGCGGCGCCTGTCACCAGGGCGGTTCTTATGGTCATGGTCTGATCCTTCAACGCGGCATCGTGCCAGCGCGGCCAGCGGTTGACCCGCCATCAATCACCAATTCACTGCCCGTCATGTGGCGCGATGCGTCGGAAGCAAGGAACACCACGCCCGCCGCGATATCAGCCGCCGTGCCGGCTTCACCCAAGGGCACGATATTCGCCGCCAATTGGCGCGGATCAATCGGCGCATTGCGCCCGCCCGGGCTGCCTTGCGGCATTTTCTGCCAAATATCGGTTTCAATAACCCCGGGATGGACGGAATTGCAGCGAATACCATCCCGCGCGCCGGCACATTCCAGTGCGACAGATTTCGAAAACAGCCGCACCGCGCCCTTGCTCGCGGAATAGCCGGCAAGCCCAGCGGAACCGCGAATGCCGGCGATGGACGACATCATGATGATGGAACCACCACCCGCGCGGCGCATGGCGGGAATGGCGTATTTTACTGACAAAAACACGCCATCAATATTCACAGCATTCTGCCGCCGCCATTCGGAAAGCGTCATATCCAGCAAGGGTTTCATGATGGCGATGCCGGCATTGGAAACCAACACATCCAGGCGCCCATATTCCGCTTCAATGGCGGCGATCACCTCAGCCCAACGCGCCTCATCCACCACATCCTGATGGAGATAAAGCGCCTGATGCCCAGTGTCGCGGAGCTTTGCAGCCAGCGCCTCACCACGCGCATCATCCAGGTCGGTCAGCACCACGCGCGCCCCTTCGGCGGCGAGTGCTTCCGCACAAGCGGCGCCAATGCCAGCCGCAGCGCCAGTGATCAGCGCGACCTTGCCTTGAACCTGTCCCATCGCTTTCTCCCTTTATGTTTATGCAAAACGTTCCGCCGCGAAGGGCGCGAAATCGAAATTGGGCTTTTCGCCGGCCAGAAGTGCGCCCATCAACGCGCCAGTCGGGGCTGAACCCGTCAGCCCCAAATGCCCGTGACCAAAAGCGCAATAAAGCCCCTGCCAGGCGCTGACCGGCCCCATCACCGGCACGCTATCGGGCAGGCAAGGCCGATGACCCATCCAGATCTTGCCGCCTTCCGTGCGCGCCTTCGGAAACACCTTTTTCAGATCATCCAGCAACAGCATGGCGCGCGATTCCGTGGGCGGCGCATCAAGCCCTGCAATCTCCACCGAACCTGCCACGCGCAAGCCTTCTTCCATCGGGCTGATAAAAACCTTGCGATCAGCGGGTGAAAGTACGCGCCCAACCCGCACCCCCGCATCCGGCAGCATCACGTGATAGCCGCGCTGGGTTTCCAACGGCACCTTCAGCCCCAAGGGCGCCAGCAAGCGCGCGGACCAGGCACCGGCGGCCAGCACTATCTGATCCGCCGCGATATCTTCGCCCGCGCAGCGCACGCCAACAACGCGCTTGCCCTCGGTCAGAATCGACTGCACCTCGGCCACGCGAATCTCACCCCCCATGCGGCGCACGCCATTGGCCACCACGGCAGCCAACCGCGCTGGATTCACGCAGGAACCATGGTCAGGCAGCAGAAGGCCAATCTGGTAATCCTCGGACACTTCAGGTTCCAATTCCCGCAAGGCTGGCCCGAGCAGTTTCTGCACCTTCAGCCCATGCTTCTTCCGCAGCGCCAGGGAGGCATTGTCCTTCGCAAGCTGTTCCTCATTCCGATACAGATACATCTGGCCTTCTTCGCGGATCAGATCACTCGCCCCTTCCGCGGACAGGATTTCACGATGCCGATCCGGCGCGGAAAACAGCAGGGCGGAAAGCGCCACTGCCGCGCCTTCAACCTTGTCCCGCCGGGCGGAAGCCACAAAGCGCAGCAGCCAGGGCATGGCGCGCAGCCAATAGCGCGCGGGGATATGAAGCGCGCCGGCCGGGTCCATCAGCATTTTCGGCACCTGCGCCAGCACGCCCGGCATGGCGAGTGGCGCCACAGACCCATGGCTAATGGCCCCCGCATTGCCGGTATAGGCCGCGCCTTCCTTGCCGGCTTCCAGCACCAGCGGCTTCAACCCGCGCCGTGCCAAATGCCAGGCGATACACAGGCCAACAATGCCCCCGCCAATAATGACCGGGGCGGGTTTGGGTGATTGCGTTTCCATGGCGCCATCCTGACGCAACAAACGGCCCCGGGGAAGCGCCCGGTTGACGCCCCGGGGCCAGCGCATCACCTTTGGCCCTTCCGGAGGATGCCAGCATGAAAATCACCCCCAATAATGCCGGGCTAGGCGCCCGCATCGAGGGCATTGACCTGAGCCAAACCGCCTCGGCCGCGGATTTCCGCACGCTTCTGCGGGCACTTGGCGAATATGGCGTGCTTTGCTTCCCGAAGCAGGATCTGGAAGCG
>JAPLOJ010000253.1 GCA_026400795.1 Alphaproteobacteria bacterium | reverse complement strand
GATTTCACCTTCCTTGAGTGAGAAGGACACTTCCTCGATCGCGGTGATTTCGCCGCGCCCGGTCATGAAGGCCGTGGTCAGCCCCTGCACATCAAGCAACGTCACTGTTGAATCCTGAGCCGGGGGTCGAGGACATCGCGCAAGCCATCACCCAGAAAATTCAGGCCCATCACCGTGATCATCAGCGCAATGCCTGGGATGGTGATGATCCAGGGCGCTTCACGCATGAAATCGCGCCCTTCGGCCATGATATTGCCCCAGGTGGGGGTGGGCGGCACGGCGCCAACGCCAAGGAAGGAAAGTGTGGCTTCTGACAGCACGGCGAAGGCGAACAGGAAGGAAAGCTGCACAATCACTGGCGCCATGGCATTGGGCAGGATATGCCGTGTCAGGATACGCCAATGCCCCGCACCGGCGGCCACCGCGGCTTGGACGAATTCCATCTCTCGCAGCACAATCACCGAAGACCGCACAATGCGCGCGGTGCGCGGGATATAGACAATGCCAAGCGCCAGAATGACATTGAAAGTCGAAGGCCCGAGCACAGAAGTAACCGCGATGGCGAGGAGAATGGCCGGGAAGGCCATCAGCGCGTCATTGATGCGCATCAGCAGATTATCAATACGCCGGAAGTAACCGGCAGCGGCGCCAATCAGAATCCCAAACACCGCATTCAGCGCCACCACGGAAGCGCCAATCAGCATGGAAAGCTGCGCGCCCCACACCACGCGGGACCACAGGCTGCGCCCAAAACTATCTGTGCCGAAAACCCAGCCCTCACCAGGTGGCTTGAATTTGTTGCGCATGGAAAGCCGGTTGGGATCGGTATCGGTAATCCAGGGCGCCAAAATGGCAGTGATGGCGATGATCAGGAACAGCACCAGCCCGGTCATGAATAGCCGATGGCGCAGCAGGCGCTTGATGGTGGCGCGCGCCGGATGTTCGCGCTTCAGCGCAATGCCTTCGGCATCTATGGCGGCGGCATCACTCATAGCGCACCCTTGGATCAATCATTGCATAGAGGATATCAACCAGGATATTCACCACCACCAGAAAGGTCGTCACCAGCAAAAGTCCGCCTTGCACCATGGGGTAATCGCGGCTGAGCACCGCTTGCGTCAGTAATTGCCCCATACCGGGCAGCGAAAACAGCGCCTCCGTCACCACCGCGCCCGACAGCAAAAGGGAGATGATGATACCAATCACGGTCACAATCGGGATCAGCGCATTGGCCAAAGCATGCTTTAGGATCACCTGGCGTTCCGGCAGCCCCTTGGCGCGGGCGGTGCGCACATAATCCTGCCGCAACACTTCCAGCATGCCTGAACGCGTGATGCGCGCCAGCAAGCCCGCTTGCAGCAAGGCAAGCGATATCGCCGGCATGGTGGTGCTGCGCAGCCAGCCGATCGGGTCCTGCGAGAAGGGCACATAGCCACCACTCGGCAACCAGCCGAGCTGCACGGCGAAGAAAATGATCATCAACAAGCCCAGAAAGAAATTCGGGATGGAAATGCCGAGCATGGCGATCATCATCGCCACCTGATCCACCCAGGTGTTCTGTCGCAGGGCTGCGATAATGCCGCTGGTCACACCAATCAGCAGCGTCAGCACCAATGCGTAGAGCGAAAGCCCGATGGTGACCGGCAAGCGTTCCAGGGTGGCGGCCAACACGCCTTTGCCAAGCAGCAGCGATTTGCCGAAATCGCCCTGCAGCAGCCCTTGATAGTAATGCAGCAATTGCATGAGCAAAGGCTCATCCAGGCCAAGATCACGGCGCAATTGGTCAATCTGCGCTGGGGTGGCGGATGGCCCGGCGATGGATGCCGCCGGGTCACCAGGGATCAGCCGCATCAGCCCGAAGCTAATCAGGCTGACAATGAACAATACCGGAATGGCGCTGAGCAGCCGGCGGAGCGCGACCAATATCAAGGTAAATCGCGCTCCCTAGTCGTAAACCTCAACGCTCAATCCACACATTGGAAAAGCGAGGAATGCGGAAAGGCGCGAAACCCTTCACATTGGCGCGCGATGCCTGAACCTTGGTGAGTGAGCCGAAGGGATAGGCATAAGCGCGTTCCAGCACCAGGCGTTGCATGCGCGCAAAGGCTTCCTGACGCACCGCCGGGTCGCGCTGGATGTTCATGTCATTCCAGGCGGCCAGCACTTCTGGGTCATCCTTGTCATCCCGCGGGCGATAGGCCGCATTGGGGGAAACCAGGAATTGCATGGTGGCAAGCGCGCCAAGCGCGGGCTGCGTGCCCCAGCCAGAATGGAAGAAATGCCATTCCGTGGAATTCAGCCGCTGAGACATTTGCACCGATGTCGGCCAATCCACCACGCGAAGCGACGCGTTGATGCCAATCGCCTTCAGCTGCTGTTCCATCACCAGCGCGGCGTTATACATGGGCGTCAGGTCCCGATTGGTCAGGATCACAATCGGTTCGTTGCGATAGCCCGATTCGCGGAGCAAGGCGCGGGCGCGTTGTTGATTATTGATGTTGTAGGTTTCCTTGCCCGCATCCGTGAAGCTCGGCTGGTTCGGGTATTGGAAACCGACATTGAGCCGGAAGTTATTGTCGGAAGCCGCATCCATGATGTCTTCCATACCAAGCGCCGCCTGCACGGCGCGCCGGAAGGTCAGGTTATCGGTGGGCGCCAGCGATGTATTGGGCAGCGCAATCTGAATCCACCAATTCTGCAAGGGCAGGATCGTGATGGCGCTATTGCGGCGTAGCGCTTCTACCGAACGAGTCGGCACATCTTCCACGACATGCAGCGCGCCAGTTTCCAAGCCCGCCACGCGGGCGCTGGCTTCGGTCACGATGCGGAAGGTGACGGTATCCAGGCAGGCCACACGATAGCCACCAAAGCCCATGCGCTGTTCATAAGCGGTATTGGGCTTATATGCATCAAACCGGCCCAGCCGCGCATGGCTGCCGGGCACGAATTCCAACAGACGGAAAGGCCCGGTGCCCACGGGGCGCAGCTGCTGGCGTTCATCATCCTTATGTTCTGACGGAATGATAACAATGGGGACCGAGAAGGAAGACAGCGCCTCAACAAACGTCGGCTGCACCTGCTTCATGCGGATGATGAAGGTTTGCGCATCCGGCGTTTCCCAGCCCGCGACATTATCCAGCGTGCTGCGTTGCAGACCAATCCGGTTATAGCGATCGAAGGATGCCGCGACATCGGCAGACGTCAGCGCCTTGCCATTATGGAAGGTGATGCCCTGGCGGAGCTTGAACGTATAGCTCAGGCCATCGGCGGCTTCCTGCATGGATTCGGCCAATTCCGGGATGGGCCGGTTATTGTCATCGCGCGTGATCAGCGTTTCATAGATATTCATCGCGATATTGCGCGTTGAAATGGTGCTGGAGGTCATCTGATCCAGCGAATTGACATTGGCTTCCTGGCCAAACACCAGGTCTCCGCCGCGCGTAGGGCAGGTGAAAGGGGCGGCCAGCAGCGGCGCCGCTGACAAGGCCATGGCAGCAGCAACAAGGCCCGTGCTGAAACTGAGGCGTTTCATCCATGCTCTCCCGTTATTGTTGGTTAGGTAGCTTCATGCGCGCGCCCCGCGGCGTCAACCATTATCGGCAAGCCCGGCAAAACGGCGCACAACATTTTCCGTGAGGCGACTGATTGGCCCCTCAAACCCCTGGCGCCACAGGCTGCCGCAATAGGTGATGGAACCAACGGCGAAGACGCCACCGCCGCCGGGCGTGTCGAAGCAAATAATCTCACCGCGCTTCAAAGCCTGGGCCTTTTCGCCATTCACGGTATTGACGTGGGAGAGCAATTCCTCCGGCACCGCCACAAAGGAAGCCGGCGGGTCTTCTGAAACGGCCAGGATCGCCGTGCCATCCGGCGTGCCAAGGGCAGGGTCCGCGCGGTCCAATTCAAAGCCGGCAGCGCCGCCGCCGGAAAGCCCGTAATCGCCAATGGTCTCGCCTTCTACGCCTTCGAACATCCAGGCATGGCGCGCTTCACGCGCCGGTGGCAGCAGCCGGTAATAGGTGCCTTCAAACAAGCCCTGGCCGGAAAAGCCAACGCCAGCCAATTGCTGCGGAGGGCGACGATTGCGCCGCCAAAGCCCGCCATAGGCGCCATCGGTCTGGTGATAATATTCGCCGGGCTCGGCGGCCCAGGCGCGAATGCCGCCCTCGGCGCGGCGCAATTCAAACACGCCCGGCAGATCGGCGGGCTGCGCGATGCGCCAATAAAAGCCATTGCCGCCCAGATACATCATGCGCCCGCCGCTGCGCGTATAGGTGTAAAGCGCATCGAGCGTTTGCGGCGTATGATATTCCGGGTGCGAACCGGTCATCACCACCTTGTAATTGGCGAGCAGTGCGGCGCCTTCTTCGTGCAGATCATGATCCGTGATCACATCGAAAGGCATGCCGCGCGCTTCCAACCAGGCCAGGATATGCGTATCGGCGGGGTAGTGGCGCAGCCCTGACCCCTTCGCGTCATTGAAGGTCAGAAAGCCTGGCCGCATGGTCAGAATAGGGCGGAGCCGGGATGTAAAGGCGATGCCACTATTATCCGGATGGCGGTTGTAGGTGGACCGCCCATAGATCGGAAAATCATCCGGATTATGCGGATAAGCGCCCCAGGCAGCGACTCGCGCGCGATAGGCTGCATCCGCATTGCTGCGGGAATGATTGGCATAGGCCTGATAGGTGAAGGTGGAGGCCAGAAAAGCGATGGGCGCTGTGGCCGTGCCGCGCGGGGGCAGCACATAGAAGGGGATGTGATCCTCGCCTGCTGCGCAGGTGAGATGCAGCGCATAAGCGCCGGAACGCAAATCCGCCGGCACTTTGAAGCTGAAATCATCCGCCCAGCCGCAATCGCTCAGATCATCGGCGTGGAAGTGGATGGCGCCGTAATCGCGGCCTGCATGGCGCCAGCACATCTCCGCACCCGACCAACGCGCCCCGACCACGGCGCGGGTTGGCACATTCACCAGATCGCCATGGCAGGCTTGCGGGCCGATATCCTCCACGCGCTGCGTCGCGATACCGCGCGAGAAATCCCAGCCGGCGATCAAGCCGGGCGAGGCCGCGGCAAGCGGCTGATCCGGGCGCGGCCATTCGGCATGAAAGCCCGCCAGGATGGCGGGTTCTTCGATCTTGCCTGTCAGATGCGCGCGCGGCGCGGTGGCGTTCTCGGCTGCAATCATCACCACGCCGGCGCCATCGGGCAGCGCCAAACCGGCCGCCGAGATTTCACGCGTGCTGGCCGGGGAGGCGTCTTCGATGCATTGCGCGCCCAGCAGGATGCGCCCGGTGGAGGGATCGGCACTCAGCCATAGCCGATGCCAGCGCCGAAGCGCCAAGGGCGCGCTAAGGCCAAGCTGCCGGTCACCGCCCGGCCAAATGATGCGCGCCATCGGCCCCTGCGGCCCCACCGACAAGGTCACCCTTAGCCCCGCCTGTTCTTCGCTGATCACCGCGGCCTCAGTGGCTGGTTGCGCCTGGAACCAGACCAGGGCGGTCCAAGTCACTGCGCCCGCTGCTCGCTTTGGCGCCTTGGGGATCAGCGCATAAGACCCAAGCCTGATCGGCTGATGGCGGCCCTGAAATTCGGCATCGAAGCGGGCGGAGAGGTCTTCAAACCGCAGCCCTGGGCCAGCTGGGTTGGGATCGCCCGAAATCACGCGGCGCAACCGCGCCCGGTAACGCCCGCCGCCTGGCACGCTGATCTTCACCGCCAGGCTTTCGCCCGGGCGCGCGGAAAACCGGTCCAGATAGCCGGTGATGGGCAATTCGGCGGGCTTGGCTTCGGCCATGGGTGGGTCCTCTCTTTGTGCGGAATGCTCCGCGCCCGGCCTGCCGGCGTCAACACCCGGCCTGGTGGT
>JAPLOJ010000280.1 GCA_026400795.1 Alphaproteobacteria bacterium | reverse complement strand
TGATGGCGGCCATGATGGCCGAGGGGCCTTCGGCGAAACGTCCGCCCCATTGCTGGTTCGCGCTGCTGCTGCTCATGCGAAGGGAGTGTCTTTCGTGCCTGTTTTGAACCGCCGTTCTGCGATGTTCTGCGCCCCGGCCTTGATTGGCGTGACCCTACTCGCGCCCGGTCTGTCGCGGCAAGTCTGGGCGGCGAAGGGGCTTGAGAAACTGCGCGAAGCCGCAACCCCGGCGCCGGCGGCGGCGATTACCTTTACCGATGCCGATGGCAAGGAAACGGGTTTGGCTGCCTTCGCCGGGCAGGGGCTGGTGGTTAATCTATGGGCCACCTGGTGCCCGCCCTGTGTGGCCGAAATGCCCGCGCTGGACCGGCTGCAAGCCATGCTGCGGGCGGAAAGCATTACGGTGCTGGCGCTTTCTTCGGATCGCGGCGGGCGGGCGCAGGTGGAACCCTTTTATCAGCGGCTGGGCTTGAAAGAACTCACCATCTGGCTCGACCCACGCGGTGCGGCAGCGCGGGCTTTGGGCGCTAGGGGCCTGCCGACCACGGTGATTATTGACCGCGCGGGCCGGGAGGTGGCGCGGCTGGAAGGCGAAGCGGCCTGGGATGCACCGGAATTGGTGGCGGCGGTCCGGCGGCTGGTTGGCAGCGGGTGAGCCCTTGTTACGGGCCGCCCCATTGTGCCTTTCAATCAAACACCCGCGCCCAATCTTCCCGCATGGATACCACCTGCCAACCACGCGCCGGCGCGGCATCCAAAGCCCGCGCCAAGCGCCCCACATGGCTTTCGCGGTCATAGGCGAATTCACGTTCAGCATCATCATGGCGAATGATCATGCCGAAGCGCAGGCCTGATCCTTCCGTGGTGTAGCGCAGCATCTCAAAATCGCCATCCGAATTGCCAAAGGCCGCAATCGGGCGCCGGCCGATATGGCGTGCAATGCCAATCGGCTTGCCCGGGCCATCATCAATGAAATCCACGCGGGGTTCGCGCAGCAGGGTCAGGCGCCCGGCATCTTCAGTCACCTTCAGCGCAAAGCTTGACCCCACAACATGCTGCGGCGGAATGCCGTAGGTTTCTTCCGCAAAGGCGCGCACGAATTCAACGCCGCCGCCCGAGACGATGAAGTTCGTGAAGCCCGAAGCACGCAGAAAGCGCAGCACTTCCAGCATCGGCTGATAGACCAGCGCGGTATAGGGGCGGTTCCATTTCGGGTGCCGCGCAGTCTTCAACCATTCGGCGGCGATGCGCTGAAATTCCTCGGGCGAATTGCCGGCCATGGCAGCGCCGCCCAGACGCATTAGCCCTTCACTGCCACCCGCCATGACGCCATGCATATCGCCCGCAATGGCCGCGCGAAAAACCGCATCCTGCTGCCAGGCGGGGTTTTGCGGCGCCAAGGCGCGAATGCGATCCAGCATAAAGATAAGCTGCGGATAGGCCGGCTGTTCCACCCAGAGAGCACCGTCATTGTCAAACACAGCAATGCGTTCGGCGGGCGGGACATATCCCGCGCTCCCTTCGCGTGTGACGGAAGCGACAAAATCAAGCAGCGCACGCTTGCGCGGGCCGTCTCGCCAGGAAGGCAGCGGGTCCGCGCCCTGCGCGAGTGCCGCTGCTGGCAATGCTGCTATCATCAGGCCGAATGTGCGGCGGCCAAGATGCGGTATTGATGTATTCATCTCATTCTCCCCTGCGCGTGACGCATCGCCAGATCAAAAGGTGAAATTCAACGCCAGGAAGGGGCCGCTGAAGGATAAATCCTGCACCAGATTCTTGCTGCCTTGCTCATAGGAAAGATGCCGATACCCAAGCGCGACACCGCCCCAGCTGAATTGGTATCCAAGCCCGGCGGAAGCCTGCCAAGTGAGCGTTGAACTGCCCGTGCCGATATCAAAAGCATAGGGCGCATAAAACCCATCGCCGATAACAAGGCGCCCACGCATGCCGATGATGCCATCGAACAAGGTGGCACTTTCACTCAGCTTCGCATTGCGGCTGAAACTGGCGGAACCGCCCGGCGCCGTCACATCGCCGGCAAGGCGAATATTGGTTTCTGAATTCAGCGAGAACAGCCGAAAACCGCCAACGATATCGGCATGGCCCCAATCCCCTTGCAGGACGGTATAGCCACCCATCAGGGTCCATAGGCTGCCACTCAAGGAAGATTCCGTGCCGCGATCAAGATTTGCCCCAACGCCAGCATTGCCGCCACCGCCAAAGTTCACATCGCGGAGTTTGCTGCCATTGGCGCCAAGATCCAGGTAGATGAAATCTGTCATTACAGAATAACGCTGATAGCGCGCTTCGGCGGCGATCATTGCCGCGAAATTGAGCGCTTCCAAGATGCTGGAGCCATCCTTGCTGACATCCGCAGACTCCGGCCCCGGCTGGCCTGGTAGCTGATAACGCAGCGTACCATCAATGGATGGCACCCAGGCATAGGGTGTTACGGAAAACTGCCATCCTGGTTCCGCACGCGGGATCGTTTGCGCCTGTGCTGGCAGGATAAGGGCAGAAAGCAGTAGCCAAAGCGACGCGGACAAAAGGCGCGCAGATGTCGCTTTGTGATGCCCCCAAGGCAATGTTTTCGGGAGGTGCTGAATCATTTTATCAACCTCAAGTCTTTTCCTGCCAATTCATGGGGATGCGCCGCGCCATGAGAAACCCATGGCGCGGCATTTCGCGGCAGCTTAATTCGCCGAACCGCGGCGCAGCCTTTCCATCGCATCGCCCAGGCTGAAGCTGCCCGGCCGTTGCCGCGGCGGGAAATCCTTGAAGCTTTCAAGGAAGCGCCCGACATAGGCCTGTGCCGGCACCAGCGCATAGGCGCGTTCCACCCGCCAGCGAGCAAAATTCATGGACTCTGTCGCCCTTTCGT
>JAPLOJ010000303.1 GCA_026400795.1 Alphaproteobacteria bacterium | reverse complement strand
CGGTTGCCTTGGTTTCAGCATCCGGGATGGCAGTGCTGTCAGTATTGTTCAGCACAATCTCGCCAGCGGCGATGTGATCACCAAGGCCATGGAACCAATCGAGCGTCGCGCCATAAAGCCGTTCAAGCTTTTCGACATCTTCCAACAGCCGCGTGCGATGCGCATCCAGCTTATCGCCAATCGCTTCCACCTGGTCCTTCAGCCCTTCATAACGGCTGACCACCTGCGCGGCTTCCGCACTTGCCTTGTTGAAAATCCGGGCAAAAAAGCCGGGCTTATCCGCAAGCCCCGAGACATCAAAGCCGCGCAAAGTGGTCAGCAAGGTGCCGAGCGTCTGCCCCGCCTCCCCCGCTTCGCGGTTCTTGGCCCCTTCCAGCATGGCATCCGCCGCAGCCGAGGCGCGGGTTTGCGCTTCCTGCCCGAAGCGCAGCACGGCAGCGGGATCCGTCACATCAAGCTGGGCAGCGAGGCGTTCAACCTCTGCCCGGCGTGTTTCTGGGGTGGTGATGATGTCGCTCATGAATAGCCTTCCTCCCGCAGCCTATCGGCCAGCACTTTGACTTGGATATCAAGGGCCGCGCTTTCCTCGGCGCGGAGATCATCGCGCAGCCGCCGTGCAGCGGTTTCAAGATCGCGCAGCAAAGTGCCCAAGGCGGGCGGCGGCGTGGCGCCGGCTTCAAGGCGCGATGCGATGCGTTCCAACCCATCCAGATGCACCACCAGGAAGCGGCGGGCGCGGGCAATGCCTTCGGGCCGTTCTTCCAGATCATCCAGCACCTGGCCAATGGCCTGCGCTACCGGGATCAGGCGCGGTTCGTTGCCGCGAGCCGCGATGGTTTCAATGCCGGCAAGGCGCAAGCGCGCATCCGCAAGCGGGCCAGAGGGCGGCGGTGGCGGCGGCGCGGGCGGCGCGGCTTCCGGGATTTCGGCATAAAGCAGCCGCGTGCCACCCCAGGCGCCGAGCGTAAACAACAGCCCAATGATCGGCCCTGCCCCGGCGCCAAGCCCGGTGGCTAAGCCGGCCGCCACGCCCATGAGCACGGCAGCGCGCTTTGCATCACCCCGCCTGGCGCGCTTCATGATCCGCGCGGCAAGGAAGGGCAGGCCGATCCCGAGCAGGCAGCCGAGCAGGGCCTGTTGGCGCATGGCAAAAAGATTGAAGAAGGCCGCCGGCACCATTGCCATGCCCATCATGGGCAGCAGCCAAAGCCGCCAGAATGTATTCACAGCCCAAATACCAAAGCGATGGCGCGCCAAAGCGAAAGCAAGCCCGCCAGCCCCATGGTGCCGCCAAGCAGCATGAAGCCAAGCCAGCGTTTCACGCCAAGCGGCAGGTTCGGGGATTGGGGCGCCGGCAGGGGCGCGTTGCGTCTTTCGCTCACGCGGCCTTACATCGCCTTTGAAGGGCCGCCTATCAAGACCGGCAACGAACAGGAGTTGCGCCATGGAACAAATCGCCATCATCGGAACCGGGCTGATTGGTCGTGCCTGGGCCATGGTTTTTGCCCGTGCCGGCCATAGCGTGCGGATTTGGGACCCGGTGGCGGGGGTTTCTGAAACTGCCCTCGGCCTAATCGGGCAAAGCCTGCAGGATTTGTCCGAGGCAGGGCTGATCAATGAGGCGCCTAGCGTGATCGCCGCGCGCATCAGCGCTGCCGCCAGCATGGAAGAATGTGTCGCGGGGGCGGCGCATGTGCAGGAAAACGGGCCGGAACGGGTGGAGCCGAAGCGCGCGCTTTTCGCGCAGCTTGATGCGCTGTGCGGGCCGGATGTGGTGCTGGCTTCGTCCACCTCCGGCATTCCAGCCAGCGCCTTTACCGAGGGGCTTGCCGGGCGCGCGCGCTGCCTGGTCGCGCATCCGGTGAACCCGCCCTATCTGGTTCCCCTCGTGGAATTGGTAGGCGCGCCCTGGACCGCGCCGGAAGTGGTGGCGCG
>JAPLOJ010000405.1 GCA_026400795.1 Alphaproteobacteria bacterium | reverse complement strand
GGGTACATAGATATCTACCGGCACCACACGATCGCAGCCACGCACCACGCTATAGGAGTAATGGTAATACCCGCCGCCATTGGCGCAGGACCCCATGGAGATCACCCAGCGCGGCTCCGACATCTGGTCATAGACCTTGCGCAGCGCCGGCGCCATTTTGTTGGTGAGCGTGCCGGCCACGATCATCACATCCGATTGCCGGGGCGATCCGCGCGGAATGATGCCGAAGCGGTCCAGATCATAACGCGCCATATAGGCATGGATCATCGGCACGGCGCAGCAGGCAAGGCCAAAGGTCATCGGCCACAGGCTGCCGGTGCGCGCCCAATTCACCACCTTGTCCAGATTGGCGACAACGAAACCCTTTTCGGTGATTTCATCACCAACCGCCTTCACCACCGCATCCTGCGTGGGGCCTGGCGGCAGGGCCTGATTATTCCAGGAAAGTTCGGAAGCGCCGCTCATGTCATTCCCAATCCAGGGCGCCTTTGCGCCATTCATAGACGAAGCCAATGGTCAGCACGAAAAGGAAGGCCATCATGGAACCGAAGCCGAGCCAGCCTATGCCGCCCAGCGATACCGCCCAAGGAAACAGGAAGGCCACTTCCAGGTCGAAAATGATGAAAAGGATCGCCACCAGATAGAAGCGCACATCAAATCGGCGCCGCGTATCGTCAAAGGGCGCAAAGCCGCATTCATAGGTGGAAAGCTTTTCGGCATAGGGCTTCTGCCGCGCGGCCAGCATTGCGCCGGCAACCATCGCAGTCGCGATTCCCGCCGCTATGCCCAGAAAAACGAGCACAGGGAAATACGTTGCCAGCAAGGGCTGGGTCATGGCTTCCTCAACTCTTGCGCCCCCATGAGCCTGGGGACGCGTTATGGCCTGCCCACGGTTATACCGCATCGCAGCGAAGCGAGATTAGCCCCGCTTTGTGGAATGCGCCATAGGGCAACGAGCCGTAATTTCAAGATGCTGGGATACAGCATCTTAATTACGGAAGAATGGCGATTTGGAGAAGAAAAGAAGTGGCGCGAGTGACGGGGCTCGAACCCGCGACCTTCGGCGTGACAGGCCGACGCTCTAACCAACTGAGCTACACCCGCAATCCATGCGTGAAAGGCTGATAGTCCGCCCCATGCACCCA
This sequence comes from Alphaproteobacteria bacterium, assembly GCA_026400795.1. Lineage (GTDB taxonomy): Bacteria > Pseudomonadota > Alphaproteobacteria > Acetobacterales > Acetobacteraceae > Neoroseomonas. Next base: position 1,426 of record JAPLOJ010000405.1, on the reverse strand, counting down.
TGTCAAGGTGATGGGCGGAGGGGAAGTGAATGGGCACTGACGGGTTCGAACCGCCGACATCCTGTGTGTAAGACAGGCGCTCTACCGCTGAGCTAAGCGCCCCAGCTTGCGCGCTTCATAGCACGGGCCCAGCCAATTTGGGCTAGCCCCGCACTACCAGCGCGCAGGAAATCAGTTCACCGAATCCTTCAGCCCCTTGCCCATCTTGAAACGGACCGCGGTGCTGGCGGGAATCTGGATTTCCGCACCGGTGCGCGGGTTGCGGCCCGTGCTGGCGGCGCGCTTGGCTGCGGCAAAGGTGCCAAAGCCCATCAGGCGCACTTCGCCATCCTGCTTCAGCCCGGCAGTGATCGAATCGAACACCGCATCCACGGCCTCGGCGGCCTTTTCCTTGGTCATATCAGCCGCCTTGGCGACAGCCGCGACGAGTTCCTGCTTGTTCACGAATAATTCCTTTCCTCTGGATGAGACGACTTGAGCGCGAAACGACCGATCAGCCATCAGTCGGAGAGGGGAACGTGTCACGAGAAGCCACGGCCCCTCTACACTTCCCCCTCATCCGCCGCAAATGGCCCGGGGCTTCGCGCCCTATGGTTTAGTGCGGCAGCGCCGCGCCCGTAGCCGAGGCTTCAGGCTTTTGCGGCGGAGTCTCAACCGGTTCTTCCCAGGTAATGGCTTCGGGCTTGCGCGCCAGGGCACGCATGATGACCTCATCCACATGGGATACCGGGTTGATTTCCAACCCCTTTTTCACGCTGTCCGGGATATCGGCCAGGTCCTTTTCATTGTCTTTCGGAATGAAAACGATCTTTATGCCGGCACGCATCGCTGCCAGCAGCTTTTCCTTGAGGCCGCCGATCGGCAATACCCGCCCGCGCAGCGTAATCTCCCCGGTCATGGCAACATCGCGCCTGACCGGAATGCCCGTGAGGACAGAGACAATGCTGGTCGCCATGGCAATACCGGCAGAAGGCCCATCCTTGGGCGTCGCCCCTTCCGGCACATGCACATGCAGATCGCGCTTTTCAAACAGCGTCGGCTTGATGCCGAAGGTGGTTGAGCGGCTGCGCACGTAAGACATGGCGGCCGAGACACTTTCCTGCATCACATCGCCAAGCTTACCGGTCTGCTTCACATTGCCTTTGCCGGGCAGCAGCACGGATTCGATGGTGAGGATTTCGCCCCCCACTTCGGTCCAGGCCAGCCCAGTGACCACGCCCACCATATCCTCGGCTTCCGCTTCGCCGTAGCGGAACTTCCGCACACCTGCGAACTTCTCAAGGTTCTTGTGGGTGATCGCGACTTTCTTGGCCTTCTTGGAAACGATTTCCTTGACCGATTTCCGCGCGAGCCCCGCAATTTCGCGTTCCAGATTACGCACACCCGCTTCACGCGTGTAATAGCGAATCAGGTCACGAATGGCGCT
>JAPLOJ010000066.1 GCA_026400795.1 Alphaproteobacteria bacterium | reverse complement strand
TGCCATCGGTCAATTGCACTTCCCCGCCCGCGCCCTTTTCCATGCGCGCCAAATGGCCGATCACTTCGGGCATCAGCACATAGCGGCCAATAATGGTCAGGTTGGACGGCGCCTTTTCAATTGGCGGCTTTTCGACAAGACCCTTCACGGAAACCAGCCGCCCGTGATCTTCCGCCACATCTAACACGCCATAACGGTTCACGCGTTCGCGCGGCACTTCCTCAATCGCGACAACATTGCCGCCGGTTTCGCGATAGGCATCGGCCAGCTGCGCGGTACAGGACACTTCGCATTGCATCAAATCATCGGGCAGCAGGATGGCGAAGGGATCATCGGCAATGAAGGCGCGCGCGCACCAAATGGCATGGCCGAGCCCCATGGGCACTTGCTGGCGGACCGACATGATGGAACCAGGCGGCAACGCATCGGCGCGCAACGCCGCCAATTCTTTTTCCTTGCCACGTTCCGCTAAAGTGCGTTCCAGCTCATAGGCAATGTCGAAATGATCCACCAGCATGGTCTTGCCGCGACCGGTAATCAGGCAGATTTGTTCAATGCCCGCCGCGCGCGCTTCTTCCACCGCGTATTGAATAAGCGGCTTGTCCACGATGGGCAGCATTTCCTTCGCCATGGTCTTGGTGGCGGGCAGGAAACGCGTACCAAGCCCGGCAACGGGCAGCACGGCTTTCTTGAGCGGCTTCAACGGCACAGGACGATTCCCCTGGATTGGTCTGTTACATTCTTATGCCGCGAAAGCCGGGCATGATTAAGGCGGGGGCAGCCCCTAAAACACCGAAAAACGTTCTTCCAGAATGCGGCGGCGGGGTACGCCAAGCGCGGCCAAGCCCTGATGCGCGGCGCGGATCATGGGGCCAGGGCCACAGAGCAGGAAAACCCAACCCTCCCGCGTGGCCTGCGTGGCTTCGGCCTGGATCAATGCGGGCGTCATCATGCCGGCGAAGTCCGTCCAGCCTGGCGGCGGTTCCTGCAACACGTGGTGCAGATCAAGCCGTAGGCGCCCGGTCAGCGCGGCTAATTCCGCCGCTGCCATGATCTGCCCCTGGTGGCGATTGCCATAAACCAGCGTGATGGGGCGGGTTTCGCCGCGCGCCGCGGCCTCTCGTAACAGGGAGAGCATGGGCGCCAACCCCGCACCGCCCGCGATCATGAAAATGCCGGGCTCCCGCCGGCCTTCCAGGCACAGCGCGCCATGCGGGCCATCCACATAGGCGCGCGCGCCAAGCGGCAGCCCGCCGATTTGGCGCGTGAAATCCCCCACTTCCTTGATCAGAAAGCGCAAAGCCTTCCCATCCGTGGGCGCCGAGGCGATGGAGAAAGGATGCTCCCGCGCCGAAAACGCCGAGCAATCCAGCCGCAGCCAGGCGAATTGCCCGGCGCGATAGGAAAGCCCCGCATGGCCATCGGGTTCCAATGTCAGAGACCACAGCCGATCACCAATGCGTTCCAGGCCGGCGATGCGCCAAGGGCGGCGCGCCAATTGCCAAGGCCGCAGCAGATAAACCGCGACCAGGCTGCCCAAAGCCAATGCCAGCAAAAACGCCCAATAGGCCATCAGCGCCGGCGCGCCCGAATAGCGCCCGGCAGAGATGGCGTGATGCAACGCCAACCCTGCCAGCAGCGCCGCACCAAGCCCATGGCCTATCCGCCAGGTTTCATAGCGATAAGGCAAATCATCGCGCCGGATGGCGGTGAGAATCAGCAAACCCAGCAGCAACCAGGCCAAAGCGCCAGAAATGAGGGAAGCCGCATCCAAGCCCAGCACCAGCGCGCCGGTAGGATCATCCGGGCGCTCAAAAGCCGCGCCGCTTGGGCTGAGATAAAATAGCGGGTGCAGCAACGCGGCGATTGTTAGGATTTGCGCGAAAATCTGATGCCAGCGCAGGCTGCGATCCATGCCGATGCCAGCGCTGATCACGCGAAACCGGCCAGAGAGCAAAAATTCCAGCAGCAGTGCGGCGGTCGTCATCATGGCGATGGCGCTGGAGGCTTCATCCAGCCAGGGCCGCGCGGGGCCGATCAGCCACCAGCCAAGCGCCACCGGCAGCGCAACCAGCAGAGCATAGGCGGTGAGGATCACGAGGGCGGGCAGGAAGGATCACCTTTCAGCATGCGCGCATCCTATCACCGCCCGCGCGGTAAGTCTTGGTTTTGACGCATGTGCGGTTCGGGCCTTGAATAGTGGAGCACGTGAAGAAAGCCCTGCATGACATTTTCCCTGCTTGGCCGCTGCGCCATTCACTTAAGGTCACGCCATGAAACTCGCCCCACTTTTTGATCCTGCCGATTTTCGCATCGCGCCCGGCATCACGCATCTTTGTGCGGCGGGGGAAACACCCTTTCTGCGCCAGCATGATGCGGCCGCGCCCGTGCGGCGCGCGTGTTTCATGTGGCGCCCGCCGCTATCGGCTTTGTGTCATCGGTGGCCGAGGGCGTTGCCATGGTGGTGGAAAGCCTTGATTGGCGCGCGGGCGATACGGTGCTGGTGGACCCGGATGAATATCCATCGGTCGTCGCGCCAATCACGCTGCAACGCCAACCGAAAGTAACTTTGCGCTTCGCCAAGGCCGCCGACCCCGCCAGCTTCGCCTCGGCGATTGATGGCACTACGCGCATGATCGGCATCAGCGCGGTTTCCTTCCTGAATGCCGCGCGGCATGATTTGGTGGCTTTGCGTGCGGCGGCGGATAGGGTTGGCGCTTTGCTGGTGGTGGATTTCACGCAAGGTGCGGGCTGGATGCCGATCCATGCCGATATCGCGGATTTTGCTTTCTCTGCCTGCTATAAATGGATGCTGGGCTGCACCGGTGTTGCGCTTGCCTATTGGAACCCCAAGCGCCAGCCAGGCTGGGTGCCGAGCACGGCGGGGTGGCATTCCATCGCCTCCATGGGAAGGCCGGATTGGTCGCAAACCCCAGCGCTGCTGCCAGGCGCTGCGCGCTTCACGCGCGGCAATCCATCGCATCTTGGGCTTTATGTTTTGGACTCGGCGCTGCGTTATCTGGAAGCCCATGCGCCTGAGGCGATTGAAGCCCATGTGCAGCGCCTGACGTTGGGCTTGCTTGAACGGCTGCGCGATGCCGGCATTCCTTCCACCACACCGCCCGATCCGCGCTGGCATGGCGCCAGTGTTTGCGCGGAACACCCCAAGGCGGCCGCGATTGTGGAGGGCATGGCGCAGCGTGGCGTGCTCGCCTGGAATGGGCGCGGGCGCATCCGCATTTCCTTCCATGGCTATAATGGCAGTGATGATATGGACCGCGCGGCCGATGCCCTGATTGCCGAATGGCGTGCCGCCGG
>JAPLOJ010000377.1 GCA_026400795.1 Alphaproteobacteria bacterium | reverse complement strand
TGCATTCTGGCTTTGGTGCAGGCGATCTTGCCGCTGATTGGCGCACATCGGGCCGATGCGCGGTTGATGGCGCTGGCCTCGCCGCTCGCAGGCGCGCAGTTGATCGCGATTGCGTCGGCGTTTGGCGCGCTGCTTTGGGCCTTTGCGGTGAATGACACCACGGTCTCCAACGTGGTGCTGAATAGCCATTCGGCGAAGCCACTGATCTATAAGTTCTCCGGCGCCTGGGGCAATCATGAAGGGTCCATGGTGCTTTGGGTGCTGATCCTGGCGCTTTGTGGTGGTGCAGTGGCGGGCTTCGGGCGTGATTTGCCAAGCGCCTTGCAAGCACGCGTGATTGGCATTCTGGGGCTGATCGCGGTGGGTTTTCTGGGCTTCATTATTTTCACCTCAAACCCGTTTGAGCGTGTTTGGCCGCCGCCCATGGATGGGCAGGGGCTTAATCCGCTGTTGCAAGACCTTGGCTTGGCGCTGCATCCGCCAATGCTTTACCTGGGCTATGTTGGTTATGCGGTGACGTTTGCCTTTGCCGTGGCAGCCCTGCTGGAAGGGCGCGTGGATGCAGCCTGGGGGCGTTGGGTGCGGCCCTGGTCGCTCGCGGCCTGGTCCTTTCTCACGCTTGGCATCGCGCTTGGGTCCTGGTGGGCGTATTATGAACTCGGCTGGGGCGGGTATTGGTTCTGGGACCCGGTGGAAAATGCCTCGCTGCTGCCATGGCTGATTGGCACAGCGCTGCTTCATTCAGCGATTGTGGTGGAAAAGCGCGAAAGCCTGAAAATCTGGACCGTCCTGCTGGCGATTCTGGCCTTTGGCATGTCCTTGCTCGGCACCTTCCTGGTGCGTTCGGGCGTTTTGAATTCCGTGCATGCCTTTGCCAATGATCCGGCGCGTGGCGTGTTCATCCTGGCGCTGTTGATGGCCTATGTGGCGGGGGCTTTGGCGTTGTTCGCCTGGCGCGCGCCCAAGCTGGGGGGCACGGGGATCTTCGCGCCAATCTCGCGCGAAGGCGGGCTGGTGCTGAATAATCTGCTGCTTTGTTCCATTGCGGCGGTGGTGCTGGTGGGCACGCTTTGGCCGATGTTTGCCGATATCCTGTTCGGCGCCAAAATCTCCGTGGGGGCACCTTTCTTCAATGCGGCGACGGCGCCGCTGGCGATTCCGCTGGTGGCGGCCATGGCGGTGGGGCCGCTGCTGGCCTGGAAGCGCGCCGATCTGGCGGGGGCCTTGCAACGCTTGTGGTGGGTTGGGTTGCTGGCGGTGGCTTCGGCTTTTCTGACGCTGCTGATCGCGGGCTATCATGTATGGCCGGCGCTTGGCTTTGCCGCGGCTGCCTGGCTGATTGCCGGCGCGGCTGCTGATATTCTGGACCGTATCGCGGCCTTCCGCCGGCCCTCCCAAGCCTGGAACCGCGCCCGAGGCCTGCCCCGCGCCGCTTGGGGTGGAGCGGTTGCACATGCCGGCATGGGTGTGATGTTTGCGGGGTTGGCGGGCATGGGCCTCGCGACCGATGCGCTGGTGGAACTCAAGCCCGGCCAATCAACGCGGCTGGCGGGGTATGAATGGCGGCTGGAACGCATCCGCGATGTGCAGGGACCGAATTGGTCTGCGCGCCGCGCCACCATCACCGTGCTGGATGGCGGGCGCGTGGTGACGGTGCTGGAGCCTGAAAAGCGCTTTTTCCCGGTCGGGCGCATGAACACCACGGAAGCCGCCATCCATACCAACGCCATGCGAGACCTTTACGCGGTACTGGGTGATGAACGTGATGGCGGTGGTGTCGTGCGGTTGCATCACAATCCACTCGCCCCCTGGATCTGGTTTGGTGCGGGGATCATGGCTTTGGGCGGCGGGCTTTCGCTTTCTGATCGGCGCATTCGGGTTTCAGCGCCTTCCCGCAAGACGGCATCCGCACCAGCATGAGCGATAGCGCGCCACCAAAGCGCTCGCGGCGCTGGATGCTCTATGCGCCGCTTGGGCTGGCGGCGGCGGCGGGCGCTGGTTTCTACGCCATGCTGCAAGGTCTGCAGGATGGCAGCTATAACCCGCGCGGCGTGCCTTCCGTGCTGCTTGGCAAGCCCGCGCCAGATTTCAGCCTGCCGGCGCTGGAAGGTGTTGGTCTGCCCGCGCTGGCATCGGCGGATTTGCGCGGGCCTTTGCCGGGGCCGGCTTTAGTCAATTTCTGGGCTTCCTGGTGCGCGCCCTGCATCATTGAACACCCGCAATTGATGCGGCTTTCGCGCGAAGGGGTCGCGGTTTACGGCATTAATTACAAGGATCGTATCCCGGAGGCCGGCGCCTTTCTGCAACGCCATGGCAATCCCTATCGCCGCCTGGGCCGCGATGAACCCGGGCGCACTGCGATTGATTGGGGCGTCTATGGTGTGCCGGAGACCTATTTGCTGGACCGCCAAGGCATGATCCGCTGGCGCTGGGCCGGCCCCATCACCGCCGATACGCTGGAGAATGAATTGCGCCCCTTGCTCCGGAGATATGCGTGAAGCGCTGGGTTTTCTTCTGCCTGCTGCTGGCGCTGCCCGCCTGGGGCGCCGTGGGCGATCCGAATGAACGCCTGCCCGACCCTGCCAAGGAAGCGCTGGCGCGAGAGATTGGGCGCGAATTGCGCTGCCTGGTCTGTCAAAACCAATCCATTGAAGACAGCGATGCGCAATTGGCGCGTGATTTGCGCCGCCTGGTGCGGGAACGTGTCGCTGCCGGAGAGGATCAGACCGCCGTCATTCGCTTTGTTCATGAGCGTTACGGCGATTTCGTGCTGCTGCGCCCGCCAGTCACGGCGGCGACCATGCTGCTTTGGGCGACCCCCATTTTAGCGCTTGGTGGCGGCATTGCCGTAATTATGTTCCGCCGCCGCCGCGCCCTGGCCGAAGCAGCAGCCCTTTCGCCCGACGAAGCCAAGCGCCTGGCTGAACTTGATCGCGGGGCGGCATGATCTGGATTGCATTATTACTGCTGGCTTTGGCCACCATGGTGCCGCTGGTGGCCATGCTTTTCCGCCCAGTGGTGACGCGGGGACGGCGAGAGGCTGATTTGGCGCTGTATCGCGCGCAATTGGCCGAGCTTGACCGTGAAGCTGCGGCTGGCCGGTTGGAGGGCGATGCGCTCCGCGCCGCGCAGGTGGAAGTGCAGCGTCGGCTATTGCAGGCGCCGGCGGAAGCAGCACCTGCCACGCGTGGCCGCGCGCTTGGCTTTCTGCCGCTGGTCTTCTTGATTCCTGCGGCTGCGCTTGGGCTTTATCTGGTGCAAGGCACGCCGGACATGCCTTCCGCCCCGCATCGCGAAAGGGCGGAACTTGCCGCACGCGATGATGAGCTATTGAATCGCCTCCGCGAAAGACTGGCCGGGCTTGACCCCATGAGCGATGCAGCGCGGCAGGGTTTTGTGATGCTCGGCAATGCGGAACGCAGCCGCGGCAATGCCGATGCCGCCGCCGAGGCCTGGCGCCGCGCGCTCGCATCCCGCTTTGATGTGGAGTTGGCGGCTGATCTGGTGGAAATGGAAATCGGGCGCGGGGAATTTGTGGCCGCCGGTCCCATATTGCTACGCGCCCTGACTGAGGCACCGCAGGAGCCCAAGCTGCGCTTTTTGTTGGGGGTGGTGGAGGCTGAGGCAGGCCACCCGGAACGCGCGCGCGCGACTTGGCGTGCGCTTTTGGCTGATAGCCCGCCGGATGCGCCTTGGCGTGCGCTGGTGGAGCGGCGGTTGGGGGCTTTGCCTTAGGGTATTCTTGAGGCCAATGAATTCGCTTTGGCTCAAAAATGCCTCGAGCCCCCCACGGATAATCAGCCGCTTCGTTAATTCTTTGTGCGTACCGGCATATCAAGGCGCCACGCAACAAACCTAGTTGCCAAGAACCTAGCCAAGCGCAAGCCGGGCGTGAAGAATTTTAACAAGCTATTTTCCAGGCCGAGCAGAAAACGTGCCCAAGTACCTTCTGGTGTTATTTCAACCATTTTGGCAGAAATGCGCGCTTTTGTCAGAACATGAGTAGTGCTGTCGTAACTGGGCAAAGAAGGCATGCCTTGTGCCGGTAACGCTTGATCAAAGGACAAGGATGGGATCTCAGCCATCACAAAACTTGGGCACACTCTGATAGCTCTCACCAGCAATTCGGAATCATCAAAGCAGCGCATGCCTAGCTCACCATAGCCGAGTCCCATGCGTTGCAGTAGTGCGAAGTCATCGGCACTATGAGAAATACGCTCTAGGAGCCTGTCTGAGAATTCGCTAGTTTTTTCTCTGTATTTCTGATTCATTTGTTTTCATGAGCAAGACCTTCCGAGCGTGGGATGTGGACCAGGGGTGGCTACTTCCTGCTTCGCTGCATCAGTTTGTACCCC
>JAPLOJ010000299.1 GCA_026400795.1 Alphaproteobacteria bacterium | reverse complement strand
TGGGAGATGGAACGCACCGGCGGCGCCTTCGCCGAACAGGTGATCCGCCCAACCGGCCTGGTGGACCCCGTCACGGAAATTCGCCCCGTCGAGAGGCAGGTGGATGACCTGCTGGCAGAATGCCGCGAAGTCGCCAAGCATGGCGGGCGCGTGCTGGTGACTACACTCACCAAGCGCATGGCCGAAGATTTGACCGAATACATGACCGAAGCCGGCATCCGCGTGCGCTATTTGCATTCGGATATTGACACGCTGGAACGCATCGAAATCATCCGCGATTTGCGGAAGGGCGTGTTCGATGTGCTGATCGGCATCAACCTGCAAACCATTGGCCGCGCCGCGCGCAATGTTGATGGCCGCGTGGTGCTTTATGCAGATGTCATGACCGATAGCCTGCGCCGCGCCCTGGAAGAAACCGCGCGCCGCCGCTCAAGGCAGCAAGCCTGGAATACGGAACACGGCATCACGCCGCAAACCATCCGGCGCGATATCTCATCCGCGCTGCAATCCATCTATGAACAGGATTACGTGACGGTTGACGCGCTTGAAGGCGAAGAAACCGCACAATTCATCGGCAAGGATCTGAAAGCCACCATCGCGGAATTGGAACGCAAAATGCGCGCGGCGGCGGCTGATCTGGAATTCGAAACCGCGGCCCGGCTGCGGGATGAGATCAAGCGGCTGGAAAGCCTTGATCTGGGCCTTGCGCCCAACCTCGCCGGCCGGTCGCTCCAGGAAGCCAAGCCCAAGGCCAAATCGGATTGGAAGCCAAAGCCCATGGGGCCGGGCGGCGGGGGCTATGATCCCAACAAGGCCAAGGGCGGGCGGCGACGCAAGGGTTGATCCGCCCAAAAAACCGGCGGTCCAGGGTGCATATGCCTGCAAATCGAACAGATTTCGGCTTTGCAGCGCCACCCCGCAGAGGTTAAGCCTTGCCCGGTCACGCCCAAGGGCGCAGAGACTTGCTATCAGGTCGCAGGGACCACGGAAAAAGGGAAAACCTCAATGGCTCATGGCATTTCGCGCCGCGCTGCGCTCATCGTCGGCACTTCGATCTTGGCGGCGCCACTTGTGGCCCGCGCCCAGGCGCCGCGGCTTCGCCTCACGCTGGATTGGGCCTTCCAGGCGCCAAATGCCTTCGCGCTGCTGGCGCGTGACAAAGGCTATTTCCGCGATGCCGGCATTGATGTGCAGATTGACCGTGGCCAGGGCTCGGGCGGCGTGCCGGTGGCGCTTGCCGGCGGGTCCTATGACATGGGCTATGCGGATTTGAACCCGGCCATCAAATTCGTCGCCGAAAACCCGGATCGCGGCATTGTCGCGGTTGCCGTGCTGCATGATCGCAGCCCGCTTTGCGCCATTGTGCGCGCTGATGGCCCCATTCGTACGCCAAAGGACCTTGAAGGCAAGCGCCTGGCCGCGCCGGATTTTGATGCCGGCCGTCAGCTTTTCCCCGCCTTTGCCAAATCCGCCGGCATTGATGCCAGCAAGGTGACTTTTCTTTCAGTGTCTCCGGCTTTGCGTGAACCCATGCTTGTGCGCCGCGAAGCGGATGGGGTGACGGGCTTTGTCACCACCTCAGCCCTCGCGCTGAAGGGCATCGGGCTCGATCTTCCGGCGCAGCGGGTCATGATGTATTACGACCATGGTCTGAACCTTTATGGCGGCGCCATCCTGACCACGCGCGCCTTCATTGAGCGCAACCCGGCCGTGGTGCGTGGTGCGACGGCTGCGCTCATGCGCGGCTTCCGCGATACGCTCCGCAATGGTCAGGAGATGCTAGATAATCTGAAGCGCGTGGAACCACTGACGGATGTGGCGATAGAACGTGAGCGGCATGAAATGAATGTCGCGCGCGTCATCATGTCTGACAATGTGCGCGCCAATGGGCTTTCCTCGGTGGATATGGGCCGGCTGCAAACCGGCATTCGCGCGGTGGAAGAAGCCTATAACCTTCCGCCCCGCGTACAGGCCGCGCAAATCTACACGCCGGAATTCCTGCCCGCCGCTGCCGATCGCGCGGTCTGATCACGCAATATGGCGCAGGCTTTCGTGGATATCTCCAATGTCGCCATGCGCTATGGCGGCGTTGAGGGAACGCTCGCGCTAAAGGGCACCAGCCTTGCGGTGGCGGAAGGTGAATTCGTTGCCGTGGTTGGGCCATCGGGCTGCGGCAAATCCACGCTGATGCGGCTGGTCACTGGGCTTTGGCCACCTACTGAAGGCCAGGTTTTTGTGGATGGCCAGGAAGTGGATGGCCCACTTTCCATCGCCGGCATGGCCTTCCAGAACCCCACTTTGCTGCCGTGGCGGAATATTCTGGATAATGTGATGCTGCCCTTGGAAGTGGTGCAGCCACATCGCGGCCAATTGCGCGCCAAGCGTGCCGATTATGAACGCCAGGCGCGTGAATTGCTCGCCCTGGTCGGGCTGGATGGGTTTGAAGCGAAGTTTCCCTGGCAGCTTTCGGGTGGGATGCAGCAGCGTGCATCGCTCTGCCGCGCGCTGATCCATCAGCCCCGCTTGCTCATGCTGGATGAGCCCTTCGGCGCGCTGGATATCTTCACGCGTGAAGATCTTTGGGCGGTGATGCAAAAGCTTTGGTTGGCGCGCCGCCCTACGGTGATCCTGGTGACACATGATTTGCGCGAAGCCGCTTTTCTGGCGGATCGCGTGCTGGTCATGTCTTCCCGCCCTGGCCGCATCATTGCCGAACGGCGCGTGGATCTCCCGCGAGAGCGGACCATGGAGACCACCTACACCAAGGAATTCCAGGATTTGGTGCATGAATTGCGGGACCGCATTAGTGACGCCCGCGATGCCGAGGAAATTGCCGATGCCCCCTAAAGCGCTCCGTAGCCCCGAAGCCTTGGCGGCTGCCGCGCGCCGACGCCGCCGGTTGGAAGCCTGGCTGCCCTGGCTGGTGATTGGTGGCATGTTCCTGATCTGGGAAGCGGCGGTGCGCATTTTTGCGATCCAGCCCTTCATCCTGCCCGCCCCTTCGGCCATTGCCGCCAGCATGGTGAAATGGTGGCAGCCCTTGCTCACCAATTCATGGGCGACGCTACTCACCACCGTGATCGGCTTCGCCATGGCAATCGTCTTCGGGCTATTGCTGGGGGTGGTGATCGGGTCTTCCGTGCTGGTCTATCGCGGGCTTTATCCGCTGCTGATCGCCTTCAATTCCGTGCCCAAAGTGGCGGTCGTGCCTATTCTGGTCATCTGGTTCGGCGCCGGTTTCTGGCCTGCGGTACTGACCGCCTTTCTGATTTCCTTCTTCCCCATCGTGGTGAATGTCGCGACCGGCATCGCGACCGTGGAGCCTGAATTGCGCGATGTGCTGCGCGCCCTTGGCGCCAGCCCCACAGACATCATCCGCAAGGTCGGCCTACCGCGCGCTATGCCTTACTTCTTCGCCTCGCTGAAAGTCGCCATCACGGTTGCCTTTGTTGGTTCCATCATCAGCGAAACCGTTGCCGCCAATGAGGGCATTGGGCATTTGATGCTGGTTGCATCCTCCCGCTTTGATGTGCCGCTGGTATTCGCGGGGCTCATCATCACCGGGGTGATGGGGGTCGCGATGTATTGGGTTGCAGTGACGATTGAAGAACGCACCACCGGCTGGGCCACACGCGGCCAGCAGGACCCGCGCCTGGCTGCCGGGGGCTGAGGCCATGCTGGAAGCGCCGCTCCGGCTTGGCATGATGACGCCAAGCTCCAACACCGTGTTGGAACCCGTCACGGCATCGCTGCTGGCTCCAACCCCCTGGATCACGGCGCATTTCCAACGCTTGCGCGTGCTGGCGATCAATCTGGGTGCGGATGCCACCAGCCAATTTGACCCGCGCCCGATGGCGGGTGCGGCGGCGTTGCTTGCGGATGCAAAAGTGCATGCGCTCTGCTGGAATGGCACTTCGGGTGCATGGCTTGGCCTTGAAAGTGATCGTGCACTTTGCGCCACCATCACGAATGAGACTGGTCTGCCCTGCACCACGGCGACGCTTGCGCTATTTGATGCGCTGTCTGCGCTGGGTGCAAAACGTATCGGGCTGGTCACGCCCTATCTGAACACGGTGCAGACCGCCATTATCGAAAACTTCGCAGGTCTAGGCGTGGAAACCTTGGTGGAACGCCATCTGGAAGACCCGGGCAATTACAGTTTTGCTGAGCATAGCGCTGCCAAGGTGGATGCGCTGGTGCGCGAAGCGGCCGCCGCCAAGCCAGATGCCATCGTGATCCATTGCACCAATTTCCGCGGCCTGCCCGGCGCGGTGGGGATTGAGGCTGAAACCGGCATCCCCATTCTGGATTCGATCGCCGTAGCACTTTGGGGCGCTATTCGCGCAGCGGGCCGCAGCCCTGCCATGGTCAAGGGTGCAGGACGTCTTTTCAGCCTCTAACCCCCATTGCGCCGCACAGCACCCTGGCCCATCAAGCGGTTTGAATGAATTACCGCCACGCCTTTCATGCCGGCAATCACGCGGATTGCCTGAAGCATGCCTTGCTCATTTCCCTGCTGGCTGCGCTGAAGCGTAAGCCAACGCCCTTTGCCGTGCTGGATACGCATGCGGGCTGCGGGATCTACGACCTTGCAGCAACAGAAGCGGCGCGCACAGGTGAAGCCGCGCGCGGCGCGCTTCGTATGGTGGATAGCAGCGCCCCCGCGCTGACACCCTTCATGGAAGCACTGAAGCAGGCAGGCTTTCCGGCCTTCTACCCGGGCTCCCCGGCGCTGATCCGCGCCGCGCTGCGCCCGCAGGATCGACTGATGGCGGTGGAGTTGCACCCGGAAGATCATGCGAAACTTAAGGCGCATTTCAAACACGATGCGCAAGTTGCCGTGCATAAGCGTGATGCCTGGGAAGCGCTGCGCGCGCTTACTCCCTTTCCCGAAAAACGCGGCCTGGTGCTGATTGACCCGCCCTTCGAACAGGAAGGCGATTACGGGCGCATCACTGAGGCGATGGCCTTGCTCCGCCATCGCTTCCGTGCCGCCATCATTGCCGCATGGTATCCCATCAAGCATCGCGCGCCGGTGCGCGGCTTTCATCACGCGTTGATGGAAGCCGGCATCGCCCCCTTGCTCGCCGCCGAATTATGGCTGCGGGAGCCGACCGACCCGCAAAGGCTGAATGGCAGCGGCCTGGTGGTCACCAATCCGCCGCAAGGCTTCGCTGAGGAGGCGGCTGAAATCCTGCCAGCGCTGCTCAGGGGTCTGGGTGCGGATGAACCCGGCGCTGGCTGCGCGGTGACATGGTTGAAGCCATGAAGGATCATATCGCCATCCTGGGTGCGGGCGCCTGGGGTACGGCGCTCGCCATGCAGGCGGAACGGGCTGGGCAGCGCGCCATGCTCTGGGCGCGCGATCCGGCGCGTGCAGCGCTCATCCAACAAAGCCGCGCCAATGAACGCCTGCTGCCGGGGGTAGCCTTGCCCGCAGGTATCACGATAACCGCCGATGCCGCCGAAGCGCTTACAGGCGCCGCGCTGATCCTGCTGGTGGTGCCGGCCCAGGCGCTTAGGCCCGTGCTACAAACCCTGCCCGCCCTGCCCGCCCCGGTGCTGATCTGCGCCAAGGGGGTGGAAGCCGGCAGCCTGATGCTACCGCTTGAAGTCCTGGTAGGGACACATCCCGGCGTCACTTCTGGCGTGTTGAGCGGCCCCAATTTCGCCCATGAAATTGCCCGCGGCCTGCCCGCCGCTGCGGTGGTCGCCAGCCATGATGCTGGCTTGCGCGCGTTGGGCGTGGCACGGCTTGGGTCGGCCGGCTTTCGCCTTTACGGCGGCGATGATCCGGTCGGTGCCGAAATTGGCGGCGCCGCCAAAAATGTGATCGCGATTGCCGCCGGCGCCGTGATGGGCGCAGGCCTTGGGGAGAATGCGCGCGCGGCGCTGATCACGCGCGGCTTGGCAGAAATTGCGCGCCTGGCATTGGCCCTGGGGGGTCGCGCCGATACGGTGGCCGGGCTTTCCGGGCTTGGCGATTTGCTGCTGACCGCCACGGGTCCGGGCAGCCGCAATACGTCACTTGGTATGGCGCTTGGGCGCGGAGAGAATCTCCCGGATATCCTCGCCGCGCGGGAGGGGGTGACGGAAGGTGTTGCCACTGCCCCGGCGCTGGTGGCGCGTGCGGCAAGTCTTGGCGTTGATCTGCCGATTTGCACGGCGGTGGCAGAATTGGTGAGCGGCAAGGTAACGCTGCAAGAAGCTGTTGGCAGGCTGCTTGCGCGTCCGCAACGGGATGAATAAACAGGTTTAGCCTGCCAAGGCCGCCGCCAGCGCGGGCGTGATCGGCCTTTGGCGCATCAGCGCAAGGCCACGCTTACCATAGTCTGCGCGCAAAGCCTCATCCGCCAGCAGCGCCTGCGCCTTTTGCTCCAAACCCTGATAGGGCGCGAAGCAAACCCCAGCGCCCCATTCGGCATCCAGCATAGCATCGCCGCTACCTTCAGAAAGCACACAAAGCCCATTGGCCAGATAATAGCTCACGCGCACCGCTTCAAAAATCCGCGCCTCATAGAAATGTATATTCAGCATGATCTTGGCGCGAGCAACCAGGCCATCGCGCTCCTGCCCATATTTGTTGAACAGCGAAACGACCCCCATGCCCGCTTGCTGCAGGCGCGCAAGCATGCTGCGGCGCCTTTCATTCAGGCTACCTATGAAAAGAACATCTATGTCCTTGGCAAGGTTCTGCGGAATGCGCGTCAGGCCCGGGTAATGGCAAAGCGGCAATAGTGCCGCCGCACCAATGCCCATCTGCAGCAATAAGGCAATGTTTTCATCGGCATAATCCCACACCGTGTATCGGCCAAGCAGCGCGACATAGCGGCGCACCCAGGTTTCATCGCGTAACGGCAATTGCTCAAGATTATAAAGAATGGAATCGGCGGGCAACGGCAGGGCATAATGCAGTAAAAGATGCGCCCCAAGAACGATGTGCCGCGTGCCCGGGCGCGGTTCCGTGGTCACCCGCGCGGCATGGCCAAGTTCCTGCAAGCCATGGCTGATGGTCTCCGCCACCTCCCGAAAGCATTCAGCATGGGTGTAATTAGGCGGCGTCACGATCAGCACGGAAAATTCCATGCGTGTCTTTTTCCATAAGCATGCTCCGCCGCGCAATGCCCGCCACAAATGCGGCCGGTTCCGCATCCGGCCATTTCATGTAGTCTGCCCGGATGCCGCCCCTGGCCGCCCGCGCATCGCGCGCCGTTCTGATTACCCGCCCGCAACCAGGCGCGGCCGAGAGCGCGCGCGCAGTCATGGCACTTGGCTGGGCACCGCTGCTGGCGCCGGCACTCACGCTCACTGCCCTACCCTTCAAGCCGCCCTCAAGCTGCCAGGCGCTGATCCTCACCAGCCGCGCCGCGGCCCGCGCGCTGCCACCCGCCGCGCTGTCCGTGATTGCAGTGGGTGAGGCCACCGCCACCGAAGCCCGCGCCCGCGGCTTTGCCAATGTGGAAGCGGCGGCGGGCGATGCGGCGGCGCTGGCCGCGCTGATCAGCGCAACCCGCCGCCCAGAAGATGGCGCGCTATGTCTTGCTGTTGGGGAAGGCTATGCGCTTGACTTGGCCGCCGCGCTTCGTGCCAAGGGGTTTCGCGTCATCCGCCGCGTGGTCTATGCGGCGCGGCCCAGTGCAAGCCTGCCGGGGGAAGCCCAGCAAGCCTTGCGGGATGGCAGCATTTACGCGGCGCTTTTCACCTCGCCCAGGCTTGCGCACGAAACCATCCGCTTGCTGCGCGATGCGGGGCTTGAGCCTGCCGCGAGCCGCATCAGCGCCATTGCGCTCAGCCCACGCATTGCGGCTGCCCTTTCCGCGCTTCCCTGGGCGGAAATCCGCACCGCCGTGCGCCCGGATCATGCCGCTTTGCTCGCCTGTCTTGGGCGCGCGGATATGCTAGGTTCCCCATCATGAGCGACACCTCCCCAGCGCCCAAGCGCCGCCTTGATCCCCTATTGCTGCCGCTTTTTGCGGGCGGCGCGGTGTTGGTGCTGGCCCTTGCGTGGCTGATCATCACGCCAAGGCCAAATGCGCCAGCCCTGCCCAATCTGGGCCCGCTGGAAAGCCGACTTGCCGGCCTGGAAGCCCGACCAGGCTTCAACCCGACGCCGCTGGAAGCCCGGCTTACTGCGCTGGAAGCCCGGCCACGCGCCACCGCCGCGCCTGATCTGGCACCGATCATTCAAAGGCTTGAAGCGCTGGAAGCCCGCCCGGCGCCAAGCTTGGATGTATCGGGCCTCGCCCCACGCGCCTTGGCGGAAACCCTGGCCACTAGGCTTGATCGGCTCACGGAACGCCAGGATGCTTTGGCGGCTCGGTTGCAAGCCGCCGATGCCGAAGCGCTGCGCCGGACTGAGGATCTGGCGCGCAGCCTGCTCGCCCGCCTGGAAGTCGCCGAAAAGGCCGAGGTTGAGCGCATCGCAGCCGCCGGCGCTGCGCTGGAAGGCCGGCTGGCAGGCGCCGAATCCGCGCTCGGCACCCGCTTGCAAGCGCTGGAGGCAGCGCAGGCGCGCCTCGCCGCCATCGAAGCCCGCGCCAATCGGGTGCAGGCCATCGCCGCACTCCGCGCTCGGCTGGATGCGGGGCAGGCGCTTGGCCCGACACTGACGGCCTTCCCCAATGTGCCAGCCGCGCTCAGCCGTTACGCTTCGGCCAGCCCGCCGACCGAAGCCGCGCTGCGCCTGGGTTTTGAAGACGCGGCACGCGCCGCCCGCGCGGCAAGTGAACCAGCCAAGGAAGGGCAATCCATTTTGGAAAGCGCCTCTGCCCGCTTGACTGGGCTGATTACCATTCGGCGTGGTGAGACGATCATTTGGGGCGATGAGGCAGCCGCCGCTTTGGAAGCCGCGCGCCGCGCGCTGGAAGCTGGCGATCTGCCGGGCGCGCTTGGCAAGCTTGCCCCGCTGCCACCCGCCGCCCGCGCCGCGCTGAGCGGATGGGAGGCTGACGCCCAAGCGCTGCTCGCGGCCCGTGCCGCAATCATCACCCTGGCCGGCGGCTGAAGCGCCATGCGCAAGGCGCTTTTGCTGCTGGCAGGGCTGATCGGCGTTGCGGCGCTGACGCTTTGGCTGCTGAGGTTGGGCGGTTCGGTTGAAATCCGCGTCGGTGACTTATGGATCGGCCTGCCCGCGCCGGTGGCAGCCGGGCTTTTGGCGCTTGCCTTTGTGCTGCTGCATGGCGCGCTTCGTCTGCTGGCTTGGTCACGCGGTGTGCCGGGCAGGATGGGGCTTCGCAGCGCTGCTCGGCGCCGGGCGGATGGCGATGCGGCCATCACCCGCGCCCTGATTGCGCTTGGTGCCGGCACGGCGCCGCGCGCCTTGGAAGAAACCCGCCGCGCCCGCGCACTTTTGGGCGATACGCCGCAAACCCTGCTGCTGGCAGCCGAGGCCGAGAAACTCGCCGGCAAGGAAGACGCTGCCGGGGTGATTTTCCAGAAACTGTCGGAAGATTCCTCGGCACGCTTCCTCGGGCTGCGCGGCCTGCTGCGCCAGGCGATGCAGCGGGAAGATTGGCCCGAAGCCCAGCGCCTGGCGCGCGAGGCCGAGGCCGCGCAACCCGGTGCCGCGTGGCTGCGCGAAGAACGCCGGCTGCTTGCGGAACGCACGCAGGATTGGCGCGAAGCCTTGGCGCTTTGCCCGCCTGATGGCCCACGCGCTGCCCTTGCCCTGGCCGCGGCGGCGGTGGAGCCCGATCCGGCCAAAGCGGCGGAATTGGAAAAACAAGCGGTCGCAGCGGATGCGAAATTCGCCCCGGCGGCACTGGCGCAGGCCGCACGGCTGATGGCAGCAGGCAGTCAGCGCCGCGCGCGCAATGTGCTGGAAGCCGCCTGGAATGCCGCACCGCACCCGGATTTGGGCGCTGCCTGGATTGAGGCGGTGCCGGCGCCCCTCGCGCGCGTCAAGGCAGTCGAAGACCTGACCCATCGCAACCCAAGCCACCCCGAAGCGAGGCTATTGATGGCGCGCGTGGCACTGGCGGCAGGGCTGACGGGCCGGGCGCGCAGCGAATTGGATGCCTTGCTGGCAAGCGGGGCCGCGGATCGGCGCGCCTATATGCTTTTCGCGGAACTGGAACGCGCGGAGCATGGCGATAGCGTGGAAGGCCGCGCTGCAGAGGCCGCCTGGCTCCGTGAAGCTGCCAATGCCGCTGGCGCGCCGCGTTGGCGCTGTGACGCCTGCGGGGCGGAACACAGCGCCTGGAAGCCCGATTGCGCGGCTTGTGGCGCGATGGGGCGCATCGGCTGGTCGCGCAATTGAAGTACCGCATCTTGCCCGGTGGCGTGAGCGCTGTATTGAAGCGGCGAATCTTGAAAGGATGTTTCCATGGCCCTGACCCCCGCCCAGAAGACCGCGCTTGAAGCGGTCACCACCGCGACGCTGACCACGGTTCTGCTGAAGAAGGGCGTGCGCTTCTGCTACATTGCGGGATCGAACCCGATCGTGCAGGGCGATCGCCGCCGCATTGTGGGCCCGGCCTTCACGCTGCGCTTCACGCCGACGCGGGAAGATTTGGCGACAGTGGATAGCTGGTCCTCACCGCGTTCGACGCGCGCTGCCATTGAAGACATGCCGGAAGGTTGTGTGGCTGTTGCTGACGCGATGGGCAGCAAGGCGGCTGGTATTTTCGGCGATATTCTTTGCGCACGCATGGCAAAGAAGGGTGTGGCCGGCTTGGTGACGGATGGCGTGGTGCGCGACGGCGCGGGCGTTATCGGCACTGGCTTGCCTGTCTATTGCCAAGGCTATGTCGCGCCGGCTTCCGTGGCGGCGTTGAATTTTGTCGGCTGGCAGGAAACCATTGGCTGCGGCGGCGTGACGGTAGTGCCCGGCGATATCATTGTAGCCGATGCCGATGGCGCGGTGGTGATCCCGCAAGCGCTTCTGGATGCCGTGGTGGAAGCCGCGGTGGAACAGGAACGCTTGGAAGCCTGGATCATGGAAGAAGTGGGCAAGGGCGTGGCGCTGCCTGGCCTTTACCCGCCCAATGCGGAGACCAAGGCGCGGTATGAGGCAACCCGCAAGGGTTGAGGCCGGAGTATTTTCAAGCCAAGTGGTCACACTTGGCGACTCGGAAAATGCGACCAGACAATATCTGGGGGGGCGTGATGCCCCCCATTTTCAAAACCCGTAAAGCCGCGCAGGGTTTTCAACCAGCACACGGCGACGTTCCGCATCACTCGGCGCCCATTGGCCGAGCAGATCAAGCAAATGCCCATCTTCAGGCATCCAATGCTGCAAGCTTGGATGCGGCCAATCGGTACCCCATACCGCGCGATCCGGCGCGGCATCCAGAAGTGCCCGCGCAAAGGGCGCAACGTCGGCAAAGGGTGGCCCGGCCGAGATGCGATAGCCGGAAATTTTTACCCAGCATTGCGGGCTTTCCAGCATTTTGAGCAAAGCCTTGAAGCCTGCGCCATTCAGCCCTTCGGCGGTTTTGACGCCGCCCATATGATCCACCACCACCGGCACCGGTAGCGTCGCAAGACGCGGCGCCAGTTCCGGCAATTGGTGGCCTTCCGCGTAAAGCTGCAAATGCCAGCCGAGCGGTGCAATGCGCCGCGCCAGCGCCTCCAAATGTTCAAGCGGCGTGCCATTTCCGCTAACCGCATTGAAACGCACGCCGCGCGTGCCGCGGGCATGGAGCCGCTTCAGCGCGGCATCATCAAAGCTATCATCAATCACCACGACAACACGCGCGCGATCCAGGCCGAATTGCTCGGCTGCGTCCAGGGAAACTTCGTTTTGGGTCCCGTAAACGCTTGGCTGCACAATCACCATGCGCTCAATGCCAAGCGCATCGGCCATGCGCTGGTAATCGGCAATGGTCGCGACCTGCGGGTCATAATGCCGCCCGGCATCAAGCGGGAAACGATCATAAGGCCCGAAGATATGGAAGTGGCAGTCACAGGAAAGTGCGGGCGCGCGCCAGGAAGGGCGCGGCGTGGTGGCCAGTGGCGGCAGGCAGGGATTCATCACGCTTCTCCCGTCACTTCACGCCGGACTATCGCGGCCCCTTCCACCATGGCGCGCATCTTGCCGAAGGCGACATCGCGCGGCAGGTATTTCATGCCGCAATCCGGCGCCAAGATGATGCGCGCGGGATCAATATGCGGCAGCGCACGGCGAATGCGCCCGGCCACAATCTCGGGCGTTTCCACCTTATGGTTGGCCAGATCAATGACGCCCAAAATGATGGTCTGATCGGAGAAATTCTTGAGCACCGAGGTATCCAGATTGGTTTGCGCCGTTTCAATTGAAATTTGCCGGACGCGGCATTTGCAAAGTTCCGGCAGGAAGGAATAGCCGGTGGGGCGCGCGTGAATAATGGCGGCATAGCCAAAGCAGATATGCACTGCCGTCTGGCCCTCAATCCCTTCCAAGGCACGATCCAGCGCAGCCAGCCCATAGGCACGCGCCTTGTCCGGCCGTGCCTGCATATAGGGTTCATCCACTTGCACATAATCCGCGCCGGCGGCGAAAAGATCACGGATTTCGGCATTCACGGCGATGGCATAGTCATGCGCCATCTCCGCCTCATCCTTATAGAAATCATTCTGCGCCTGCTGCGCCATGGTGAAGGGGCCAGGCACGGTGATCTTGATTTTCCGATCGGTATTGGCGCGCAGGAATGCGACATCGCGGGTTTCCACCGCATGGCGGCGCTGAATGCGCCCCACCACGCGCGGCACTGGGTTGGGATGGCCGCTGCGGTCCAGCGCCGTGCCGTGGTTTTCCATATCCACGCCATCCAAGGCCGTCGCGAAGCGGTTGGAATAGCTTTCGCGCCGCATTTCACCATCGGTGATGATATCAAGCCCCGCGCGTTCCTGATCGCGGATCGCAATCAGCGTCGCATCATCCTGAGCCTGGTCCAGAAATTCCGGAGCCACGCGCCAAAGTTCCTTCGCGCGCACCCGCGGCGGGAACCGCCCGGCAAGCTTGGCGCGGTCAATCAGCCATTCGGGCTGCGGATAGGAACCGACAAGAGACGTGGGAAAGAGTTTAGCGGTCATTATGTTTCCTCCGGATAGAGCGGACCCTACCGGAGAATCACGCGCGCCGCTAATCGCCCCAACCGGCAAAACGCGCGAACTCCCGCGCCGGGGCGCGTTCCGTCACCAGGCCATTTTCCACCGCATCCGGGACCGCATAGCCAAGCGCCATGCCACAGACCAACATTTCCTCGGGCGGGATTTCCAGCATGGTTTGGATGGTGCGGTGATAGGGCATGAAGGCCGCTTGCGGGCAGGTATCCAACCCCATGCCGCGCGCTGCCACCATCACATTTTGCAGGAACATGCCGTAATCCAGCCAAGAACCCTGTTCCAGTTCGCGATGGATGGTGAAGATCAACCCGACCGGCGCGCCGAAGAAAATCAGGTTTCGGCCATGCTGGGCGCGCATGCGTTCATTCTCGCCCTTACCAATACCCAGCAGGCCGTAAAGGTCCCAACCCACTTTGCGACGGCGGCTATGGAAGGGCTCAAAAAACTTGCGCGGATAATATTGGTATTCCGAATCTGGCGTGATGCCGCTCGCGTGTTCCGCCATCAGCGCATCACATAACCGCTTGAGCGGTGCGCCAGTCAGCGCATGCACCTTCCATGGCTGGATATTGCTGCCCGAAGGGGCGCGCGCCGCGACATCCAGCAGATGCTCAACATCCGCCTGCGGCACAGGCTTTGGCAAAAAGGCGCGGATGGAACGGCGCGACGTGATCGCTGCTTCCACCGCCGCCTGTGCAGCAGCGTCAGCCATTAAGCGCGCCGCGTATCAATGAATTCCACCGGCTTGCCCTGCGGCGCGCCCTGCACTTCATCATCGCGCATCGCCACATGCCCGCGCACAATCGTCATCGCCGGCCAGCCGGTGCAGCGATGCCCGGCAAAAGGCGTCCAACCACAGGGGGAGACAATCCAGCTATCTTCGATGGTGCGGGTTTTCTTCATATCCACGACAGTGACATCGCCATCCATGCCAACGGCTAGCCGCCCCTTGGTCTTCGCGCCATAAACGCGCGCGGGCCCAGCGCACATCAAATCCGCCAGACGCGGCAGGGAAAGCCGCCCGGCACTGACATGATCCAGCATCAGCGGCACAATGGTTTGAATGCCCGTAAGCCCCGCCGCCGTATCGGGCCAGGGGCGTTCCTTGGCGGCGCGGGAATGCGGTGCATGGTCAGATCCGACGCAATCCACCGTGCCATCCGCCACGGCCTGCCAGGCCGCTTCCAAATGCCGCGCGCCACGAATGGGCGGGTTCATCACCGCATAGCCACCCAGCCGCGCATAGGCTTCATCGGTCTGCGTCAGATGGTTCAGCAGCACTTCGCAGCTTGCGACATCTCGGAAATCCGCCAGATAGGCCAATTCTTCCGCAGTTGAGACATGCAGAATATGCGCGCGCCGCCCGGTCTTGCGGGCGAGCGCCATCAGCCGCCGTGTACCGAGCATCGCGGTTTCCACATCACGCCATTCCTGATGGTTGATATGCGCCATGCCAGGCGTGAACATGGGCTTGCGCGATTGCAGCCGATATTCATCTTCCGAATGATAGCAAATCGCGCGGCGGCCTGAGCGCATCACCGCTTCCAGGCTTTCATCATCTTCCACCAGCAAATCACCAGTGGAGGAGCCCGCGAAAATCTTCACCGCGCAAACATTGGGTTCCAGTTCAAGTGCCGCGAGGCTTGCGATATTCGTCTTGGTACCGCCGACATAAATCCCGATATCGCACCAGGCATGGCCCTGCACGAATTCGCGCTTGGCATCCAGTCTTTCGGTATTGGTGATGGAGGGCGTGGTATTCGGCATATCGAATACGGCAGCAAGCCCGCCCAGCACGGCAGCGCGGGTGCCGGTTTCCATGGTTTCCACCTTGGGGTCGCCGGGGTCACGCAAATGCACATGCGGGTCAATCAGGCCGGGCAGCACATGCAGCCCTTTGCAAACCACCACCTCTGCCGCTTCCGCCTGCGTCAGATCACCAATGGCGGCGATGCGCCCGGCGCGGATGCCGATATCGGCACGCTCCACCCCCCAAGGCATCACACAATGTCCACCCTTCAGGGCCAGGTCGAAACGCGCCATTGATGCATCCTCCGGTTTTGATGGGGCTTCATCGCATTAACTCGGGAGGGTGAAAAGATCAGCCTATAAGGCCAGCCGGCATAGCGCCGCGCCAGATCACGCCTTGGCCATGATCCCGGCCAAACCGGGGCGTTACGCAACAGAAAAGGGCGCCGGCTTGTGACCGGCGCCCCCTTCAAAATCCCTGGAACGCAACCTCAGCCGAGGTCGAAGCGATCCAGCATCATCACCTTGTTCCAGGCAGCCACGAAATCCTTCACGAATTTCGCCTGATTGTCGTCCTGCGCATAAACTTCGGAAAGGGCGCGCAATTCGCTGTTGGAACCGAACACCAGGTCCACACGCGTCGCGGTCCACTTCACATTACCAGACGCGCGGTCACGGCCTTCGAACATGTCAGCCGAGTCAGAGACCGGCTTCCACACGGTGGCCATGTCCAGCACGTTGACGAAGAAGTCATTCGTCAACACGCCAGGACGCTTGGTGAAAACACCATGCTGCGCCTGGCCAACATTGGCATTCAGCGCACGCATGCCGCCCACCAGCGCGGTCATTTCCGGTGCGGTCAGCGTCAGCAGCTGCGCCTTATCCACCAGCTGTTCTTCCGCCTTCACCTTGTAAGCAAGCTTACGGTAATTGCGGAAACCATCAGCTTCCGGCTCAAGCACCGAGAAGCTTTCCACATCGGTCTGCGCCGCAGTCGCGTCCGTACGGCCCGGCGTGAAGGGCACTGTCACCGCATGGCCAGCAGCCTTGGCCGCCGCTTCAATGGCAGCGCAACCACCCAGCACAATCAGGTCAGCAAGCGACACCTGCTTGCCGCCAGCAGCGGAAGCATTGAACGCCTTTTGCACGCCTTCCAGCGCCGCCAGCACCTTCGCGAGTTGCCCCGGCTGATTGGCTTCCCAATCCTTCTGGGGTGCCAAGCGAATGCGCGCACCATTGGCGCCACCACGACGATCCGAACCACGATAGGTGGAAGCGGAAGCCCAGGCCGTTGCCACCAATTCGGAAACCGCCAAGCCGGTGGCCAGGATTTGCGCCTTCAGCGCCGCAATGTCAGCGGCATCCACCAGCTTATGCGCAACCGCCGGCACCGGGTCCTGCCAGATCAGCTCTTCCTTCGGCACATCCGTGCCAAGGTAGCGGACCTTCGGCCCCATATCGCGATGCGTCAGCTTGAACCAGGCACGCGCAAAGGCATCGGCGAATTGATCAGGGTTGGACAGGAAGCGGCGCGAAATCGGGCCATAGGCCGGATCGAGCTTCATCGCCATATCTGCCGTGGTCATGATCGGCGCATGGCGCTTCTTGGGGTCATGCGCATCCGGCACGGCATCAGCAAGCGCGCCATTGGCAGGAATCCACTGATTGGCGCCAGCCGGGCTCTTCGTCAGCACCCAATCATGGTTCATCAGGTTCTCAAAATAGTTATTGTCCCACTTGGTCGGGTTGGTGGTCCAAGCGCCTTCAATGCCGCTGGTAATCGCATCGCCGCCCATGCCGGTGCCGAAGCTGTTCTTCCAGCCAAAGCCCATCTGTTCCAGCGGCGCCGCTTCCGGTTCCGGGCCCACATTGCTCGCGGGGCCGGCGCCATGGCACTTGCCGAAGGTATGGCCACCGGCCACCAGCGCCACGGTTTCTTCGTCATTCATTGCCATGCGGGCAAAGGTTTCGCGAATATCGCGGCCAGAGGCGAGCGGGTCCGGCTTGCCATTCGGGCCTTCCGGGTTGACGTAAATCAGGCCCATCTGCACGGCAGCGAGCGGGTTTTCCAGAATGCGGTCGCCCGTATAGCGCTTGTCATCCAGCCAAGTTTCTTCAGTGCCCCAGTAGATATCCTGTTCCGGTTCCCAGATATCCACGCGCCCACCGCCAAAGCCAAACGGCTTCAAGCCCATGGATTCGATGGCACAATTGCCGGCCAGGATGAACATATCAGCCCAGGAAATCTTGTTGCCGTATTTCTGCTTCACCGGCCACAACAGGCGACGCGCCTTGTCCAGATTGCCGTTATCGGGCCAGGAGTTTTCCGGCGCGAAGCGATGCGCACCCGTGGAAGCGCCACCCCGGCCATCAGCGGTGCGATAGGTGCCGGCAGCATGCCAGGCCATACGCACAAAGAACGGCCCATAATGGCCGTAATCCGCCGGCCACCAGGGCTGGGACACGGTCATCAGCGCAAACCTTGGCGGGCTGGATCACGGGGCAGACCATTGTGGTGGATGGCGGACAGACCCTGGGCTGATCGATCATCCATCGGGTTGGATTTGGCGGATTGCTGGCTCAAGATGCGCAGATTCAGCTGATTGGGCCACCAATCATTATTGGCCCGGGTGCTGAACCGCGCCGCGGTTGGCTTGCCATGCATCACCGGGCATTTGCCCATGCTTTGGTTCGTGTCCATGTCTCTCTCCGCTACTGGCTATGATCGGGGGCGAAGCCCGCCCCGCTGATATGGCACCTGAGGCGGCCCTTCACAGACCTCTCTGGCACCCTGCCGGCCTGACTAAGCCAGCTCCGGCAAGCTGTCCAACTCATAATTTTGAAGTTTTTAATTCACCCGCTGGATCATCCTTCAACTCAGCGTCTGGCCGCCATCCACCACAATGGTCTGCCCCGTGATCCATCCCGCCAAGGGCGAGGCCAGGAACAGCGCCGCATTGGCGACTTCCTCGGGCGTGCCGTAGCGGCCGAAGGGGATGCCGGCCAGGATGCGCCCGTAAAGCGTGGGGTCCGTGGTCTTGCGTTCTTCCCACATGCCGCCCGGGAATTCGATGGAACCAGGTGCGATCGCATTCACGCGAATGCCATCCTTGGCGAGGCCCGCGGCCTGGGATGCCGTGTAATTGATGACCAGCGCCTTCACCGCCGCATAGGCCGGCGTGCGGACCGAAGGCCCAAGCCCGGAGATGGAGGTGGTGTTCACAATGCACCCCTTGGCCGCGCGCAGAAAAGGCAGCGCGGCGCGGGAGGCTCGGACAGTCGCCATCACATCCACATCCAGGCTTTTCTGCCAGCCTTCTTCCGTATCGGCCATGCCAAAGCCCGAGGCATTATTCACCAACACATCCACGCCCCCAAGGGCAGCCGCCGCAGCCGCCACCCAAGCTTCGATTTGCGCCTGATTGGCCAGGTCCGCCGGCTGCGCATGGGCTTTAACGCCATGGGCAGCGATCTCGGCCCGCGTGGCTTCCAGCCCTGCCGCACCCCGCGCGCAGATGGAAACCGAGGCGCCGCCTGCGGCAAAGCCCAGCGCGATGGAACGCCCAATGCCGCGGCTGCCGCCCGCGACCAAAACCTTCTTGCCGGTGAAATCGAATGTCATGGGGTGTCTTTCTCTCCTGATCTGGCGCCATTCTCGGGGCTTCGTGCCGCCGCGCCAAGGGGGCAATTGCGCCCGCGCGGCAAATGGCGGATTTAGCGACGGTCTGCTTCAGTTCAGGATGTGATGGCTTGGTTCAGGCGCTGTTCATTCACCAGAATTTCCCCGGCCAATACCGCCATTTGGCGCCGGTGATCGCCGCGCGTCCCGGCGCGCGCGTGATCGGCCTTGGGGAACGGGAGAATATCTCGCTGCCCGGTGTCACCCATATCCGCTACCCGGAACCGCAAGGTGCCGGGGACAAGACGCACCACTATCTGCGATCCATGGAGGCTTCCATCCGCCGCGCCCAGAATGTGGCGCGGGCAATGGTTGATCTGCGGAGCAAAGGCTTCCGCCCAGATATCATCTACTGCCATCCGGGCTGGGGGGAAGGCATGTTCCTGCCCGATATCTTCCCGCGCGCGAAGCTGTTGCAGTATTGCGAATTCCACTTCACGACCTCAGGCGGCGATGTCGGCTTCAACCCAGCGCATAAGGTGGAATTGGATGAAGCAGCACGCACGCGGCTGTTGAATCTGCCGCAAGCCCCGGCGTTGGAGGCGATGGATTGGGTGCCGCAAGCCCAGGCGTTGGAGGCGATGGATTGGGGCGTGAGCCCCACGCATTTCCAACGCGGCCGCTACCCTGAAGTGTTTCGGCACAGGATTTCCGTGGTGCATGAAGGGGTGAATAGCGACGTGGCAACCCCGGTTGGTCCGCATCATTTGAAATTGCCGAATGGCAGCGTGATCAAGCGCGGTGATGAGGTTCTCACCTTTGTCTCCCGCAATCTGGAACCCTATCGCGGCTTTGATGTTTTCATGCGCGCCTTACCGGAAATCCTGGCGCGCCGTCCGCAAGCGCAAGTGGTGCTGGTGGGGGGCGAGGCGCGCGGCTATGGCCCGAAGCCCGCAGATGGGCGTTCCTGGCGGGCGCATTTGCTGGAAGAATTGGGCGACAAGCTGGACCTGACCAGGCTGCATTTCACCGGGCGCATTCCGCATCCTGCTTTGCTCGCGCTATTTCGCATCACGCGCGCGCATGTCTATCTGACGTATCCCTATGTGCTGTCCTGGTCCATGATCGAGGCCATGGGGTGTGAGGCTTTGGTGATCGGCTCCGCCACGCCGCCCGTGCAGGAAGTGATCGAACATGGTGTGAATGGGTTACTGGTGCCGTTTTATGACACGGCAGCACTAGCCGAGACCGTGGTGGACGCGCTGGCGAATCCGGATCGCTATGAGCCGATCCGCAAGGCCGCGCGACGGACCTTGCTGGAACGGTATGATCTGCAATCCATCTGCCTGCCGCAACAGATATAACTGTTTGATGCGGTGCTGGAAGGCAGGGCCGGGGATAGTGTGATCCCCAGCGCGAGTTAGGCTTATCTCGCCAACGCCGCCCGCAGCGAATCCAGCACATCATCCATGGCGCGCTGATAGGCGGGGCCATCCAGATAGCCATCCATCGCGCCGGTACGATCCAGAAATGTTTTCCAGGCCGGCGCCTGCATGCCCTGGCGGAAGCGATCATGCAGGCTGGTGTAAATCTCATCCGGCAAACCAGCCGGCGCATTCAGCCCCTTCATGTTTTCGATCACCACATCAAAGCCCAATTCGCGCAAGGTCGGCACATCGGGATAGGCGGGAATGCGCGCAGCGGACGCCACCGCCAGCGGGCGGATTTCCCCGGCATTGGCAAGCCCCGCCATTTCTTCCGGCGCGAGTACCGCCAATTCCACCGTATTCGCCATCAGCGCCTGCAAGCTGGGCGCACCGCCCGTGAAGGGCACATGCAGCAATTCAATATTCGCCGCCCGTGACAGCAGCACAAACACCGCATGATAAATCGAACCCTGGCCGGATGAGGCATGCGGAATGGCGCCGGGGGCGCGCTTGGCAGCCTCAATCACGCTTTGTAAATCAGCGAATCGCCCGCCGCGGCGCGCGACAATCAGCAGTGGCTGGCGCGTGATGCGAATAATGGCGCGGAAGGATTTTTTGGGGTCATAGGGAAGGTCTCGAAAGGCCGGCAGGGCGATGCTCTCACTCCCGCCGCCGACCAGCAGATTGAGCCCATCCGGCGCCATACCCGCCACTTGCTGCGCCGCAATCGCCCCGCCCGCGCCGGGGCGGTTCATCACCACAATCGGGGTCGGGAAAAAGCGCGATGAAGCC
>JAPLOJ010000220.1 GCA_026400795.1 Alphaproteobacteria bacterium | reverse complement strand
GATGCCCCGCCGGTAATCGCACTGCCGAGCCTAGAATATGCCCAAGGCTGACCGAGATATTCCAGAAGCACCAAAGCGTCACACCAATGCCCAGCAGAAACCCGGCATCGCGCCCGCCGCGCCGTTGCTCGGCGGCGGAAAGCGCGAAGGCGTGATCCACCATGAAGGCAAGGCTGCCCCACAGCTTCACGCCGCGCAGCTTATCCAGCCAGGGCGCCAAGGCCGCGCCCATCGGTGCCATGCGGATATTCACTACAATTGCGGCAATGGTGGCGGCCAGAATGGGGGCCGGTTCAGACCAAAGCTCCAAGGCCAGCAATTGCGAAGACCCGGCGAAAACCAGCGCCGACATCAGCAGGGTTTCAAGCCAGGATAGCCCCTTCTGGTCGGAAATCACCCCCACCACCAGGCCGAAGGGGAAGGTGCCAATCACCAGGGGCAAGGCGGTGCGGACACCACGCGCCACGCCATGCCGGGTGAAGACCACCGGTCCTTTAACTTCAGTCTGATCACTCATTCGCGCCGGCCTGCGAGCAGCATTTCTTCGGCGTCAGTCGGGTCCATCGCCAAGGCGCGGCGCGCGACACCTTGGGCAAAGCCCCCGCGCGCCAGCGCCGCCAGCGCCTTCATGCGCGCCGGCGCATCGGGCACCACGCGCGTAAAGGGCCCAATCCGGCGACGGCGACAAAAGGCCAGCGCGGCCAGCAGCTCAGTCTCCTCATCTTCGGGCAGGGCGGCGGCGGCGGTCTCGTTCTCGATCCCCTTGGCTGCGAGGTGCGCGGCAATGGCGCGGCGGGAATGGCCGGAACGTGCCAGGCGCCGGGCTCGGCTTTCGGCAAAAGCGGCATCATTCACCGCGCCCGCGGCGACCAGGCTTTTCGCCAGGCTGACGATTTCCACCTGCAACGTGGCGGTGGCGGCGGCAATCGCCTCGCGCGGTTGGCCCTCAGCCTCGGCAGCGCGGGCCCAGCGGGCGATGCGGCGTTCCAACACGCGCCGGAGCCCGACCTCCGTCGCCGCGAAGCGCGCCAGATGGGCCAACGCCGCTTCACGCAGCCGCGCCGCATTGGGCGGCGGGCCGGCGGCGCGGCGCAGGCGTTTTGGGGCATCGGACATCGCCGCTTTCTGGCATGAACGGGCCTCGCCGCACAAACCGCTTCAAAGCACCGAATTCCGCGCTATGATCCCCCAAAAGGCGTGGTCATCACGCAGAGGAGGAAATGATGAGCATCACGATCACCCCCGCCAATCCGGCGCGGCCCGATTTTGTCGGCGTGGTTGCCGGCATTGATTTGAAAAACCCCGTCGGCGCGGCAGATGCCGCCACCATTGATGCCGGCATGGATCGCTTCGGTGTGCTGGTCTTTCACGGCCAGGACATCAATGACGAACAGCAATTGGCCTTCAGCCGCCATTTTGGCCCGCTTGAGACCGCTACCGGCGATATCGCCAAGGTCGCGGATCGGCGCCTTGCCATGGAGGTGAATGACATCTCCAACCTCGATAAGGATTCCAATGTGCTGGCGCGCGATGATCGGCGGCGCCTGTTCAGCCTGGGCAATATGCTCTGGCACAGCGATTCATCCTTCAAGGCGACGCCGGCGAAATATTCTCTGCTTTCGGCGCGCGTTATTCCGGGTGAGGGCGGCAATACGGAATTCGCCGATATGCGCGCCGCCTGGGATGCGCTGGACTCCACGGCGAAGGCGGAAATCCGCGACATGACCACGGATCACAGCCAGATATTTTCGCGCGGCATTCTGGGCTTCACGGATTTCACGGAAGAAGAACGCCAAAGATGGGCGCCGGTGCCGCAGCGCCTGGTGCG
>JAPLOJ010000196.1 GCA_026400795.1 Alphaproteobacteria bacterium | reverse complement strand
GGCATGACGGAAGATCAACGCCTGGTCTATGAATTTTGCACTGAACTGCACCGCGACCACGGCGTATCCGACGCCACTTTCGCCGCCACTGCCGCGCGCTTCGGCGAACAGGGTGTGGTCGATTTGATTGCGGTGAGTGGCTATTACGTTACCGTATCCATGACGCTGAATGTGGGAGAAGTGCAAATCCCACCGGAGGCAACACCGCTGCCGCCATTAACGAAGGCGTGAAGATCGCAAGGGCCGGCAAAACGCCGGCCCAGGCCGCTTGGCTTAGCTACGGATCATGGGACAACCACCTTCCGCGAGGGGGCGAAACGCCTCCTCCGCCGGGGTGGTTTCCAGCAGCTTGTAGTAATCAAAGGGACCCTTGCTTTCTTCTGGGCGCTTCACCTCGAAAAGATAGGCGGGGTGGATTTTACGGCCATCGGCGCGGATAGAGCCGGGGCCAAAGGCATCATCATCTGTAGGCATAGCCTTCATGCGCGCCACAACATCCGCGCCACTTGTCTTGGCGGTTTGGATGCCGACGCTCGCAACCGCTTTCAGATAATGCAGGGTTCCGGAATAATCGCCAGCATGGCTCATGCCCATGGCGGCGGGGCCTGAGATTGCGTGCACCCGACGCACCAGCGACCGCGTGCGATCATTCAGATCCCAATAGAAGCTTTCAGTGCAGATGATGCCGCCTGCGGCTTCCAGACCAAGCGCGTGTACATCCGGCAGCACCATCAGCATTGATGCCAATTTGATGCCGCGACGCATGATGCCAAACTCAGCCGCCTGCTTGACGCAATTGATGGTATCCGTCCCGGCATTCGCAAGCCCAATCACCTTAGCGCGCGAAGCCTGCGCCTGGAGCAGATACGAAGAAAAATCCGTCGTGCCCGGAAAAGGTGTACGCACCTGCCCAACCACGCGCCCGCCGGCACCGCGTACAAAATTCGCCGTATCGCGTTCCAAGGCATGGCCGAAGGCATAATCAGCCGTGATGAAGAACCAGGTATCCCCACCCGCGCGTACCGTCGCACCGCCGGTGGATTTGCTCACCATATAGGTATCATAGGACCAATGCAGGCTATTGGGCGTACAGGCGCGGCCTGTCATGTCTGATGATGCGGTGGATGTCGCAATCGTGACCTTATTCTTTTCCCGCGTGAGGTCCGCAACCGCCAGCGCCACAGAAGACGCGGCAAGATTGAGGATCATATCCACACCGTCACGATCATACCATTGCCGCGCGATATTCAGCGCAACATCGGGGCGGTTTTGATGATCGGCGGAAATCATTTCCACCTGAAAGCCGCGCGCGCCAAATTCCTGGATGGCTAGGCGTGTGGCAGCAAGTGATACGGGACCGTTGATGTCACGATAAGGCCCGGACATATCCGAAAGCAGGCCGATCTTGATGGTATTGGCCGCCTGGGCGCGCGCACTGCGCCAAGGCAAACCGCCCAAAGTCGCCGCACCGGTTGCGGCAAGAATGGGGCGTCTTTCAAGTGTCATGGTGTTCCCTTCTGTCATGTTTTTCCGGCTTGGGAAAATCATAACCCGGACAGGCCAGAAGGGAAGCCTTGCCGGGGAAAAGGTGTGGGGCGGCAGTACGCCGCCCCACGCGCGTTGTATCAGCTACGGACGAAAGCGCAGCCACCATCTGCAATGGAACGGAAGGCCTCATCGGCCGGCGTTGTTTGCAGCAGCTTGTAATAGTCAAAAGGCCCGCGGCTTTCCTCGGGCTTCTTCACTTCAAACAAATAGGCGGGGTGGATCTTCCGTCCATCGGCACGAATGGTGCCTTGACCAAAGGCGTCATCATCCGTCGGCATTGCCTTCATGCGCTGCACAGTGGCCACACCACTCGCCTTCGCGGCCTGCACGCCAAGATCAGCCACCGCCTTCAGATAATGTAGCGTGCCGGAATAATCGCCGGCATGGCTCATGCCAACGGCAACTTGCCCGGCCACCGCCTGCGCGCGGCGGAAGAAGGCGCGCGTGCGATCATTCAAATCCCAATAGAAGGTTTCGGTGCAAACAAGTCCTTGGGCAGTTTGCAGACCAAGCGCATGCACATCCGGCAGGAACATGAGCATGGAAGCAAGCTTGGTGCCGCGCCGCGTAATGCCGAATTCCGCCGCCTGCTTGATGCAGTTGATGGTATCCGTCCCCGCATTGGCAAAGCCGATCACCTTCGCGCGCGAAGCCTGCGCCTGCAGCAAATAGGATGAGAAATCGGTCGTGCCCGGGAAAGGTGTACGCACGGAACCAACCACGCGCCCCCCTGCGGCCTGCACGAAAGCGGTGGTATCGCGTTCCAGAGAATGCCCAAAGGCGTAATCGGCGGTAACAAAGAACCAGGTATCGCCGCCAGCGCGCACTGTCGCACCGCCGGTGGATTTGGCGAGCATGTAAGTGTCATAGGCCCAATGGACCGTATTCGGCGTGCAAGCACGGCCAGTCATATCCGATGTGGCGGTAGAGGTCGGGATGGTGACCTTGTTCTTCTCACGCGTGAGTTCCGCAACCGCCAGCGCCACGGAAGAAGCAGCCAGGCTCAGTGTCATGTCCACGCCGTCACGGTCATACCATTGGCGCGCGATATTCAAGGCGACATCGGGGCGGTTCTGGTGATCCGCCACAACGGTTTCCACATTGAATCCGCGCTGGCCGAATTCCTGCACCGCCAAACGCGCGCAAGCCACCGTCGTCGGGCCATTGATGTCGCGAAAAGTGCCGGACATATCGGTCAAGATGCCGATCTTGATGGTATTGGCGGCTTGGGCTTTCGCGCTGCGCCATGGCAGGCCACCAAGGGCTGCTGCACCGCCCGCAGCGGTCAGGACTGAACGTCTTTCAATAGTCATGGTGTTTCCCTTCTTCTCCCTATTGGCTTTTTGAAGCCTGAGACGCGCGCCTCATACCCCAGGCGCTGGCTAAAATCCATGCCTATTCCGCCGCCATGCGGCTGGCCGGTGGGCGGAAAGCCGGGATCACATGCTGGGCGAAAAGCGTCAGGCTGCGCAGGAT
This sequence comes from Alphaproteobacteria bacterium, assembly GCA_026400795.1. GTDB lineage: Bacteria > Pseudomonadota > Alphaproteobacteria > Acetobacterales > Acetobacteraceae > Neoroseomonas. The sequence goes on along the minus strand of JAPLOJ010000196.1, from coordinate 1,989 downwards.
TTTCTCATGCCCGTAATAGGGTGGGTAATGCAGCAGCAGGCTGGTCATGCCCGTCCGTGCCTGCAGGGCGCGGAGCTTCGCAATCACCGTGGTTGGGCTGCCATGTAGCAGCGTGGTTTCGGTCAGCACGCCGTAATCCAGCGCCTGCCCTTTCTCAGATACGGATCCAAGGTATCCGCTGGTGCCAGAGCTGTTGAAATTGCCGATATGGTGCAGGATGTGGTCTTCCGTATCGGCCCGCGCCTGTTCATCCGTATCCGCAACATAGACCATGCGCGCGATATCAATATGACCAGCCGCCGGATTATTGCGTTGCGGCGATGGCGCGGTGACGAGCGCTTCGCGATAAATCTTGGCTTGATCGGAAAGAGTTTCAATCCCAGGTAGAGTGCTCAGCATCAACCCGAAACCATTGCGCCCGGCATAGGCGATGGAACGATCCGTCCCGCCCGCCATATAGAGCGGCGGATGCGGAAGCTGGACCGGCACGGGCAGCATTTCATATTGCCCTTCCACCTTGCCCTTGAAGAACTTCCCCTCATGCGTCCAACGCCGGCGGTGGAAGCCATCAAAAATCAGTTTGACGCTTTCTTCCACAATATCGCGCCGCGCTTCAAAATCCTTGCCGAGGCCCTCAAACTCATAAGGCCGATAACCGCTGCCCAGGCCCAGCATCACGCGGCCATTGGAAAGCACATCGACGAAAGCCGTATTTTCCACCACGCGGATCGGGTCATAAAGCGGCAGCGTAATCACGCCGGCGGCGAGCTTGATGCGGCTGGTGCGCGCCGCCAGGTAGGACATGTACACAAAGCAATCCGGCATGATGCCGTAAGTGGTGCTGAAGTGATGTTCAGCGATCCAGGCCGTATCATACCCCAGCGCTTCGGCGCGCAGAATTTCCTCAGTGGTGCGCGCAGTGACGCCCTGATGCGGATAGGGTTCTTCCACCGGATTTGGGTGGCTCGTCATCAGAATGCCGAATTCCATTGTCTTCCTCCTGCTCCTGCAGCTTGGATTTTTCTTGGCTTAGCCGCCTGATTCCTTGGGCGTGGCGCGCACTTCAACGCCTGCCAGTTTTTCCATATGCTGAATGGTAGAAACGAAATCCTCTGGCCCGGAACCCATGGCCAAAGCCATGGAAAGATATTGCCGCGCTGCTGGCCCCATGAACATGGGCACGCCAAAGCGTTCGGCTTCTTCCAGGCACAGCTTTACATCCTTGTGCATCAGCCCTGCGGCGAAGCGCACCGGGAAACCCTGCGCGCGTTCGGTGATGGCCTGCGGCACGCGCTTTTCCGACATGAAGGAACGCCCGCTTGAGGCATTCAGCACGTCAAACATTAGCTTGGTATCAAGGCCCGCCTTGGCACCCAGTACCATGCCTTCCAAACAAGCCAGCGTATTACTGGCAAGAATGACATTGTTCACCAGCTTCATGGTCTGCCCAAGGCCAGGTTCCGCGCCCAGATAAAAGATATTCTGCCCGATTTGCTTCAGCACCGGCTCCACCGCTTTTTGTGATGCGGCATCGCCCGATGTCATGATGGCGAGTGTACCGGCCTCGGCGCCCGAAACGCCGCCGCTGACTGGCCCATCAATCAAATGAATGCCCTTTGCGGCCAGGCCTTCCGCCACGCGCCGCGCAACCGTTGGGCCTGTAGTGGAAAGATCCACCACAATCTTCGCCATGCCGCCTTGCACCAGCCCATCCGCGCCCAAGGCCACTGCTTCCACCGCGGCCGGAGTCGGCAGGCTGAGCAGCACCGCATCGCATGTGTCGGCGACATCACGCGCGCTGGGCGCGGCCGTGGCGCCCATGGCCGTGAGCGATGCCACTGCCTTCGCATCAAGATCATGCACCACCAGCGCATGGCCGGCCTTCACCAGGCGCCGCGCCATCACGCCACCAATATTCCCAAGGCCGATGAAACCAAGCTTCATGACATTCCTCATCACCGTTGCGCCGGGCTTGCACGGCCCGCGCTG
>JAPLOJ010000318.1 GCA_026400795.1 Alphaproteobacteria bacterium | reverse complement strand
GGTTGTCATCCTGCGCCGCCTTGCCGATGCCAAGGCCGCGCATGAGCCAATCCGCGCGCTGCTGCTTGGCACCGCAAGCAATACGGCGGGGCGTACCATTGGTATTTCGCTGCCCAATCGCGATGCGCAGGCCGCTTTGCTGAAAGGCCTGATTGAAAAAAGCGCTGTGGATCCGGATCGTTTCCTGGCCTTTGAAGCGCATGGCACCGGCACCCAGGCCGGCGATCCGGCGGAGGCCTGGGCGATCGGGCACGCCATTGCGCAACACCGCACGACACCGCTGCCGATCGGCTCGGCCAAGGCTAATATCGGCCATCTGGAAGCGGGCGCCGGCATGGCCGGGTTGCTCAAATCCATGCTCATGCTGGAACAGGGCTTTGTGCCGCGCGCGCTGCATTTCGCGAACCCTAATCCGGCGATTGATTTCGCGAATTTGAACCTGCATGTCCCGCAGGCGACCGAAACCATCACGGTCGCCGATGATGCGGTGATGGGTGTGAATGCCTTTGGCTTCGGCGGCACCAATGCCGCCGCGCTTCTGGGCCGCGCGCCCCATCCGCGCCCGCTGCGTCGCGCGGCGGCCAGGGGGGCGCCGCCGCTTATTCTCTCGGCGCGCTCTGCCGAAGCGCTGCGGCTTTCGGTTGCCACCTGGCGTGATGCGCTGGCGGGTGCCGATGGCCCGCGCGCTGCGGCACTCGCACGCGGTCAGGCGCGGTATCGGGACCTTGCGCCGCATCGGCTTGTGCTGCGCGGGGCTGAGGGTGCTGCGCTATCCCAGCGCCTGGCGGCCTGGGAAGCGGGAGAGCGTGAGGCTGGCGTGGTGCAAGCTGTGGCCCACCGCGGCCACATGGCCTTTGTCTTTAGTGGCAATGGCGCGCAGCATCTTGGCATGGCGCGGGAAGCCTTTCGCGCCTCGCCCGCCTTTCGGCGCGCCGTGCTGGCGGCCGATGCGGCCTTGGCGCCAAGGCTTGGGGTTTCACCAGCCGCCCTGATCAAGGCGGGTGTGAGCGATGCGCAACTTGCGGGCACGGACCTTGCCCAGCCTTTGCTTTTCGCCGTGCAAATCGGCGTTTTGGCGGCGCTGGCCGAACAAGGCATCACGCCTGATCTGGTGATCGGTCATTCGGTCGGCGAAGTTGCAGCGGCGCAAGCGGCGGGGATTCTCTCGCTTGATCAGGCGGCTGCGCTGATTGTGGCGCGCAGCCGGCATCAGCACGCCACGCGCGGCACCGGGCGCATGGCGGCGATTGGCGCAACGCCCGACGCCATCGCGCCATTGCTCGAAGAATGTGGCCCAGGGCTTGAAATCGCGGCGATCAATGCGCCTGCGGCACTCACCATCGCAGGCCCGGCGCTGGCGATTGCGCGGCTTTGCCAGGCGGCGGAAGCGGCGCGACTGTTAGCGATTCCGCTTGATCTGGACTACGCCTTCCATAGTGCAGCCATGGAGCAGGTACGGACAGGGCTTTTGCGCGATCTGGCGGGCATGAATACGCAGCCCGGTACTTGCGCGATGATTTCCTCCGTCACCGGCAAGGCCTTACCCGGGGCGGAAGCCAGGGCCGAATATTGGTGGCGCAACCTGCGCGAACCCGTGCACTTTCAGCATGCGGTGGCGGAAGCGGCGCGGCAGGGTGCGCGACTTTTCATGGAAATCGGCCCCGCGCCCGTTTTGCAGAATTATCTCCGAGAGACACTCCGCGCCGAGGCAGTGGAAGGGGCTATCCTTTCAAGCCTGAAGCGCCAGGACCCACCGGGCGATCCCTTTTCTGCCATTGCCGATCGTGCCATTGCTGCGGGTGCTGATCCGCGCGCCGCCCCTGCCTTTCAGGGCGCGGCAGAGCGTGCGGCACTGCCGCGCACGCCCTTTGCGCGCCGTTCAATCTGGTTCTCGCGCACGGTCGAAAGCGCGCGGTTGACTGATCCGCTGCAAGACCATCCTTTGCTTGGTTTTCGGCAGGGATCGGCACCCGGGCTTTGGACGCAATGGCTGGATACCACTTCCATGCCTTGGCTTGGCGATCACAAGCTATTTGGCGAAGCGGTGCTGCCCGCCGCCGCCATGGCGGAAGCCGCCTTGGCCGCCGCAGCGCTTGCCCATCCTGACGCGCCGGTGCTGGAAGTGAGTGAGCTTGCCATTCTCCGCCCCGTTTCGCTCGCCAAGGACCGCATGGCCGAATTGCGCCTCAAGGCAGATGGCGAAGGTGGCTTCACCCTGGAAGCCCGCCCGCGCTTGGCCGAGGATGAATTCGCCCTTTGCGCCCGCGCCCGGCTGGCCGCCCTGCCGCGCCTGCCTGCCGCGCCAGAATTTGCGCTGGCCAAGACACGGCAGGTGCCGGGCACCGAGGTCATCGCCTTTGCCGCGCGCCACGGCCTTGATTACGGCCCGGCCTTTCAAAGCCTGAAGCACGTGGACGTAGATGGCGCCGCCGGGGCAGCACTCGCCCGGCTGAGCCTGCCGGAAACCGCGCCTGCGCATGACGGCTTTATGCTGCATCCCGCGCTGCTGGATGGCGCCTTGCAGGGGCTTTTCGCCCTGATGCTGGGCCAGGGCCGCAGCGCTGATGAGGCCATTATTCCCGTGCGCATCGGCCGGCTTTGTGCCAGGCGCGATGCGGCCCCCATCGCCTCGGCGGAAATCACGCCTGGTCGGCGCGGAGCGCGGCTTTTCGCCGCCAGCCTGACGCTGCGTGATGCCGCTGGCGTGGTGGTGGCAAGCATCGAGGATATCTGGTTCCAGCGCATGCCGCGCCCGGGTCGGGAAAAGCTGGAAAACCTTGCCTTCCGGCTTGATCCGGTGCCGAGCTTGCCGCTGCTCAACACCCCAACAACGCTTGATGTTGCGCCGATCATGGCGGCAATCCGGGGCCAGGATCAGGCCGCGCCGCTGAGTGAGGCCGCGCTGCTGCTGGAAGCCCATGTGGCCGCCCTGGCACTGCCGCCGCTGCGCGACAATGCCGCACCGCCCAGCCCCTACCGCGCCGCGCTGTGGCGAATCCTGGCGGCAGCGGGCGCTGCGGAACCCCTCGCAGGGGGCTGGCGCATCATCGAAGACCAGCCCTTGCCACCGCCCGAGGCGATCTGGCGCGCCGTTCTGGCGGAACAGCCGGGGCTGGCGCTTGATCTGGCCTGGCTCGCGCGGGCGGCGGAACAAATGGTCCCTGCCTTGCGTGGTGAGGCGCTTGTCGCGGCGCCTCCACCGGCCAGCGGCGGGGCGATGCGGGCCTTGGCTGAGCCGCTTTTGGCCGGGCTTCGCGCGCTGCTCGAAACCTGGCCCAAGGATCGGCCGCTCAGGATTTTGGAACTTGGCGCGGGCGGGGCTTTGACGCGGGGCGCCTTGGCGCTGCTTGGCGGCAGCGGCCGGCGCATCCATTACCGCGCCATTGGCGAGGCTCGGGCCGGGGCGATCGGGGCGGTCCCTGAGGCGGTCCTTATGACATGGGATGGCTGGGAAAAGCTGAGCACCGTCGCCGCCCCTGCTGACAGGGCCGATGTGATCCTTGGTTTGGCGCCAGCAGCGCATAATGGTCGTGGGCTCAGCATGCTGGAAGGGCTTGTCGGCCAGGCGGCGCCGGGGTCGCTTCTGTTGCTGGGCGAACCCGCGCCCGGGGCGCTTTGGAACTTTGCCATGGGGCAAGACCCGACCTGGTGGCGGGATGATCCGGAAGGCGCCCTGCCAGATGCTGCCGCTTGGCGCACCGCGCTCGGCATGGCGGCGTGGCAGGGGGCGGAGGTGGAGGCGCTCTCAGCGGCGCCCTGGCCGGCGCTGCTGATCACGGGCCAATGCCCGACCGTGAACAGCGCCGAGCCCGCCCTGGTTTCGGCTGAATCGCTACTGATTTTCGCCGACGCCGAGGCCATGCCGCTGGCCCAGGCGCTGGCGACGCAGTTGGCGCCGAATCGGCCACCCGCGATCCTGACGCTGGGGGAGCTGCCGCCGCCCAAAAGCCTGCGCGGGGCGAAGATCCTGGCGCTAACCGGCATGGCGGAGCCCGCGGCGGCGCTTGGGGCGCTTACCGCGCTTGCCTCGGCGGCGGATGGCGTGGCGGGCGGGTTGATACTGGCCGCCCAGGCTGATGAAGCGCGTGCCGCGGCGCTGATCGGGCTTGGCCGGGTCTTGGCAAACGAAATGCCGGGGCTTAGGCCGCGCCGGCTGACCATAGCCCCCGATCTGCCGCCCGAAGACGCCGCGACATTGATCCTGGCGGAATATGCCGGAGATGCGCCGGAAATCAGCCTTGCGGCTGGTGGGCGTTTTGCGCCGCTGATGCGTCCCGGTCCGCCCGCCCCGGTGCCTGGCTTTCCGGCGCAATTGGCCATCGGCCAGCCTGGGCAATTGGCCAGCCTTGGCTGGAGAGCGGCGGATACCTTGCCGAAGCCCGGCCCCGGCGAAGTTCGGCTGCGCGTCACGGCGACGGGCCTCAACTTCCGCGATGTGATGTGGGCGCAGGGGCTATTGCCGGAAGACATGCTGATGGATGGCTTTGCTGGGCCGAGCCTAGGCATGGAATGCGCCGGCGTTGTGGAAGAAGCCGGGCCGGGGGTTGGTCTGCAAGCGGGCGCTGCAGTTTTCGGCTTTGCGCCCGCTGCCTTCGCGACCCATGCGCTGACCAGGGCCGAGGCGCTGCAACCCCTGCCGCCGGGCATGAGCCCGGAAGCGGCCGCAACCATCCCGGTGGCCTTCATCACCGCTGCCTATTCGCTGGAAACCCTGGCAAGACTCCGCCCGGGTGAGCGCGTGCTGATCCATGGCGGGGCGGGCGGGGTTGGTTTGGCCGCGCTGCAAATCGCCAAGGCGGCTGGCGCCTTGGTAGCGGCTACCGCCGGCAGCCCGGAAAAGCGCGCCTTTTTGCGCCAGCTTGGCGCTGATCTGGTGCTGGATAGCCGCGATGCCGGCTTTGCCGATGCGCTGCGCGCCGCCTGGCCGGATGGCGTGGATGTGGTGCTGAATTCACTGGCTGGTGTGGCGATGGAAAGAAGCCTGGCGCTGCTTTCACCCTTTGGGCGCTTCATTGAATTGGGCAAGCGCGATTTTGCCGAAGGTCGGCGTGCTGGGCTTGGCGCTTTGCGGCGCAATATCAGCTATTTCGCCGTGGATGCAGATGCCCTGCCGCGCGCCCGCCCTGCATTGGCGGAAGCACTGCTGCGTGACATCGCCGCGCGGCTTGCGGATGGTGCGCTGGCACCCCTGCCCTATCGCGCCTTTCCAGCGGAAGAAGCGGAAGCGGCCTTTCGCCAGCTTCAGGCTTCCAGCCATATCGGCAAGCTGGTGATCCGCCCGCCCTTGCCTGCGGCTTCGCAGACCGCACCCTGGCAGCCGGATGAGGCCGGGGCCTATGTGGTGCTGGGGGGCACGCAGGGCTTTGGCTTGGAATGCGCCAAATGGCTTGCCGCTGCTGGCGCCAGACGCATCGCCCTGGTGTCCCGCCGCGGGGCGTCCGCGCCGGGCATGGATGCGGCCCTGCGCGTTTTGGCCGCCCTTGGTGCACGCGCCAGCGCCCATGCCTGTGATGCAACGGACCGCGCAGCACTTGGTGCGGTTTTGGCCGCGCTGCGCGCTGAAGGCGCGCCGTTGCGTGGCGTGGTGCACGCCGCGGCGGTTTTCGCCGATGGCGCTGCGGCGCGGCAGGATGGCGCAAGCTTCGCCCGCGTGCTGGCGCCCAAGCTTGCCGCGGCCGAGGCTTTGGAAGCGCTGACCGTTGATGATCCGCTGCATCTGTTTTTGCTTTTCTCCTCTGCCACCACGGCCTTTGGTAATCCTGGCCAGGCGAATTACGTCGCCGCCAATGCCGCGCTGGAAGGGCTGGCACGGCGGCGCCACGCTTTGGGTAAGCCAGCGCTTGCGGTTGGGTGGGGACCGATCGCCGATGCCGGCGTGCTGACGCGCGAAGCCGCGGCGGCTGAAAAGCTGGAACGCTTGAGCGGTGCCAAGCCCATGGCCGCACAGGAAGCACTTGCGACGCTGCCCGCCTTGATCGGCGCCGGCGCGCCCGTAATCTACCTGGCGCGCATGAGCTGGGAAGGCATGCAGGCAGCGCTGCCCATTCTGGCCGAGCCTGCTTATGCGGCGCTTGGTGGTCGCATGATAACGCGTGATGCTGATGGTGCTGCCTTGCGTGCTCGGCTGCTGGCCATGGCGCCGGATGCGGCGCGGACGGAACTTCTTGCCCTGGCGCGGGAGGAAATGGCGCGCATCCTGCGCCTGCCGCCCGAAGCGGTGCGCGTGGACCAGCCACTACCTGGGCTTGGGCTTGATTCGCTCGGCGGCATTGAATTGCGCATGGCTTTGGAACGCCGCCTCGGCGTCAGTGTGCCACTCACGGCGGTGACCGAGGATCTGACTTTGGCATTATTGGTGCAACGTGTTGCGGGCGTGCTGTTCAAGGATGACACCGATATCGCAACCGTCGAAGCGCTGGCCGAAACCCATGAACCGGTTGCAGCGTCATGAGTAGCAGCTTTGGGCTTTCCGCCACCGCGCGTGCAGCGCTACTGGCGCGGCTGACACGGCGGCGTGATGATGCGCCGGCAGCAGAAGCGCCGCGCGGCTTTCGCGAATTGCCCGGCCAGCGAGAGATGGCGCTGATCCGCGATGCGGCGGCAAGCCTTGAATTGGAAAATCCCTTCTTCCGCGCGCATGAAGGCGTTGCTGCTGCCCATAGTGTCATTGCAGGGCGGGAAGTGATCAATTTCGGGTCCTATAATTACCTCGGTCTGAATGGTGATCCACGCGTGCAGGCCGCCGCCAAGGCGGCGATAGATCAGTATGGGGTTTCGGCTTCGGCATCGCGCATGGTCTCGGGCGAAAGGCCGGTGCATGGCGCGCTGGAAGCGGCACTTGCCGCACATTACCGCGCACAGGCAGCGCTTGTTTTTGTTTCAGGCCACGCCACCAATGTGACGGTGATTGGGCATATGATGGGTCCGCGTGATCTGATTGTGCATGATGCAGCCATTCATAATTCCTGCACCGAAGGGGTGCGGCTTTCCGGCGCCAAGCGGCTTTCCTTCGCGCATAATGATTGGCGCGCGGCCGAAGCGGCGCTGGCCGAAGCGCGGCGCGGCGCGCGTCGGGCGCTTCTAGTGATTGAAGGCCATTACTCCATGGATGGCGATATCCCCGATCTGCCACGCTTCATTGAAATCGCGCGCCGCCATGATGCCTGGTTGATGGTGGATGAGGCACATGCGCTTGGCGTGGTTGGCGCCCGCGGGCATGGCGTGCATGAACATTTCGGTATTGACCCGAATGAGGTTGATATCTGGATGGGTACGCTTTCAAAAACCCTGTCCGGCTGCGGCGGCTATATCGCCGGCAATGCGAGCCTGATTGAATGGCTGAAGCATTCCGCGCCGGGTTTTGTCTATTCCGTAGGCCTGGCACCCGCCCTGGCAGCGGCCGCGACAGAAAGTCTGAAAATCCTTCATGCCGAACCGGGGCGCGTGGCGCGCTTGCAAGCCAATACGGCGCTTTTCCTTGACCTTGCGCGGGAGGCTGGTTTCGATACCGGCACCGCCACGGCCCATGCCATTGTGCCGGTAATCCTGAAATCTTCCATTGCCGCGGCACGTTATTCGCAACTGCTTTTCGCACGCGGCATCAATGTGCAACCGATCATCTATCCGGCGGTTGCGGAAAAAGCCGCGCGGCTGCGGTTCTTTATGTCAAGCGAACATTCTGAGGCCGATATCCGATCCACCATTGCGGCGCTGATTGCCATTCGCCAGGAGGCAAAAGGCTAAGGCCCGCGATTTTCGCGCGGGCCTTGCTAGAGCAGATCGCGTTCAGATGGAATCATCTGAACGTGTGAAGATGCTCGAAAAACAACGATGTAGAGCGGGTTGCGTGAACCCATGAGAACGCAACACGCTCTAGGAGCCTGTCTGAGAATTCGCTAGTTTTTTCTCTGTATTTCTGATTCATTTGTTTTCATGAGCAAGACCTTCCGAGCGTGGGATGTGGACCAGGGGTGGCTACTTCCTGCTTCGCTGCATCAGTTTGTACCCC
>JAPLOJ010000283.1:2120-9187 GCA_026400795.1 Alphaproteobacteria bacterium | reverse complement strand
AAAGGCCAACTCCTCAAAAGCGCGGCGGAGCCCCGGCTGTTCCGGGTGGCCATCCACATCGCACAGGAATTGCGTCGCCGCGAAGCGCCCGCCGACCATATAGCTTTCCAGCTTGGTCATATTGATCCCATTGGTGGCAAAGCCCCCAAGCGCCTTGTAAAGCGCCGCCGGGATGGAACGCACCTGAAAGACAAAGGTCGTCACCACATTGGGCGCATCCACCGGCGCATCGGCCCTATCGCGGGACATCACATAAAAGCGCGTGGTGTTATGCGCTTCATCTTCCACATTCCGCTTCAGCACTTCCAACCCATAGATTTCGGCGGCCAATTCGCTGGCAATGGCGGCATCTTCCACGCCGCCCCGTTCGGCAATCAGCGCCGCGGCACCCGCCGTATCGGCTTCAATCACCGGGGTCAGGTTCATGTCCTTCAACAGCCGCAGCACCTGGCCCAAGGCAACCGGGTGGCTATGGGCGCGCTTCAGGGTGGTCAGGCTCGCGCCCTTGGGGGCCAGCAGGCAGTGTTCAACGCGCTGGAAATGCTCGCCCACCACGAAAAGCCCGGAATCGGGCAGCATGCGGTGAATATCCGGCACGCGGCCGGCCAAGGAATTCTCGCAAGGCAGCATGGCCAGATCGCATTGCCCATCGCGAAGCGCCGCCATGGCCGCTTCGAAGGAAGGGCAAGGCAGCGTGTCAGACCCCGGATAGGCCGCGCGGCAGGCAAGGTCAGAATAGGCACCGAGTACGCCCTGGAAGGCAATGCGATGGGCAGACATGGTTTTTTCTTTCAAGGGGCCAATAACGCGCGGGCACGTTCCAGATCTTCGGGCGTATCCACGCCGAAGGGTCCGTGTTCCACCCGGGCGGCGCTGATTTTCATGCCGGCTTCCAGGGCACGGAGCTGCTCCAGCTTTTCGCGCAGCTCCAAAGGGCTGGCCGGCAGCGTCACAAAACGGTCCAAAGCAGCGCGGCGATAGGCATAGACACCAATATGATGCCAGCGCGGCCCATCCCCCCAGGGAATTGGCAGGCGGGAGAAATAAAGCGCCGGCGCCACCGTGGCATCGCCCGAAAAGGCGCAGGCGCATTTCACAAAGGAATCGGTGCGCGCTTCATCCTCATTGGCGATGGGGCAGACCAGCGTGCCGATATCCACCGAAGGGTCTTCCAGCGGGGCCAGCACGGCGCGCAGCGTCTCGGGCCTGATGGTTGGGAAATCGCCCTGCAGATTAACCACCACATCATATTCGCCCGCGGGGTCCAGCGCCTTCATGGCGCGCTGCACGCGATCAGTGCCGGATGGCACATCATCCGCCACCAGCACGGCGCGGGCGCCGGCGGCGCGGGCGGCTTCGGCGATTTCTTCCTCGGCGCAGGCAACCGCCAGGGGGCCGATCCCGGCCTCCCGGGCGCGGTCCAGCACATGGGCGATCATGGGGCGGCCATGAATATCGGCCAGCGGCTTGCCCGGCAGGCGGGTCGCGGCCATGCGGGCGGGGATGACAAGAATGGGACGCAAGGAAAAGGGCTCCTGCCGCCTTGTCGGCGGGAAGGGTGATCTATATGTTCCGGGTGTCTTAAAGAAGCGCGTCCCCGGGTGCAAACCGGTGGGCAGTGTGGGTTGTGAGGAAGAGCTTGGCCATGAGTAACAGTCTTGAAATGAACAAGATTTTCGCTGCCATTCTGACGGCGGGCGTCACCTTCGGCGCTGCTGGCGTGATTGGTCGCCTGATTGTGCACCCGACCCCACTCAAGGAAAGTGCCATTCAGATTGGCGAACCCGCCCCTGTTCAGGCTATCGCGGCCATCGCGGCGCCGGCGCTTGAACCCATCAAGGCCCTGCTGGCTTCGGCGAATGTGCAGAATGGCCAGCAATTGGCGCAGCGCCAATGCGCTTCCTGCCATAGCTTCAATGAAGGTGGCCGTTCCGGCGTTGGCCCGAATCTTTATGCCATTGTCGGCACCAAGCACGCGCATGTTGACAGCTTCAATTACTCCGCTGCCATCCGCGGCATGGCAAGCAAGACCTGGGGCTATGAAGAATTGAACGCCTGGATCGCCAATCCGCGCGCCTATGCGCCGGGTAACAAAATGACCTATGCGGGCCTGGCGAGTGTGCAAAGCCGCGCCGATCTGATCGCCTATCTGCGTTCGATTTCGCCGAACGCGCCCGCGCCCTGATCCCGCAGAACTTCATCGCGGTAGCGGAAGCCGCCGCTGATCGGGCAGCGGCCGTGATCCGGCCGTTGTTTCGGTCTGCGCTTTTGGTGGAAGCCAAGGGCGATTCCAGCCCCGTGACCCGCGCGGATCGTGAAGCCGAGGAAGCGATTCGCGCCCTTCTGGCCGAAGCCCTGCCCGATCATGGCGTGATCGGGGAGGAACATGGATCGGAACGCCCGGATGCTGAATGGGTCTGGGTGCTGGACCCGATTGATGGCACACGCGCTTTCGTGACGGGCAGGCCGATATTCGGCAGCCTGCTTGGCCTTTTGCATCGCGGCAAGCCGGTGCTTGGCATTATTGACCAGCCCATCACAGGCGAACGCTGGCTGGGCGTGGCCGGTCAGCCCACGCGGTTTTCCGGCCCCTTTGCCGGCACCGCGCGCTGCCGCCCCTGTGCCTCGCTGGCCGAGGCTGAGCTTTCCTGCACCAGCCCCGATATGTTCTCCCCCGCCAATCGCCCTGGTTTTGATCGCCTGCGCCAGGGCGCGCGGCGCGTCACCTGGGGCGGCGATTGCTATGCCTATGGGCTTGTCGCGCTTGGCCTGATTGATGTGGTGGCGGAAAGCGATTTGAAAATCTGGGATTGGGCAGCGCTGGTGCCGGTGATTGAAGGTGCGGGCGGGCGCGTGACGGATTGGTCCGGCGCGCCCTTGCACCCAGGCAGCGATGGGCGCGTGATTGCGCTGGGTGATCCCCGCTTGCTGCCGGAAGCGGTTCATCTTTTACAAAGCTGAAACATTGCGCCATTGCCCCAGGCGCTCTGAAACCCCATCCTGAAGCTTATGCAACGTCGTGACCTTTTGGCGCTTGGCGCCGCCTTCATGAGCCTGCCCCAGGCAGCCCGCGCCGCCAATCCCGCCGGGGGCGACAGGCCCGGCCAGGTTGTGCGCACCCATGCCATGGCGTTGCTGGGCGAACCCGCTTTGCCGGCGGATTTCACCCATTGGCCCTGGGTAAACCCAAACGCGCCAAAGGGCGGCGAAATCACGCTTACCGCCATCGGGTCCTTTGACAGTTTCAACCCCTTCATCCTGCGCGGTACGCCCGCCGTTGGCAGCAACCTGATTTATGACACGTTGCTGTCACGCAATTTGGATGAGCCCTTGTCGCAATACGCGCATCTGGCGCGCATCATTGAATTGCCGGCGGACCGCAAGGGCGTAACCTTCGAATTGCGCGAAGGTGCCCGTTGGCATGATGGCCGGCCCATCACCGCCGAAGATGTGGTCTTTAGCTTCACCACTTTGCGCGCCAATGGTCGGCCCTTCTTCCGTTCCTATTGGGCGGATGTGACGGAAGTGGTGGCGGAAGATACGCGGCGCGTGACCTATCGTTTCCGCACCGATGAAAACCGTGAATTGCCGCTGATTCTGGGTGAGATGTCCATCTTGCCGCGCCATTTCTGGGAAGGGCGCGACTTCACCCGCCCAAGCCTTGATCTGCCGCTGGGGTCTGGCGCCTATCGCATTGACCGCTTTGAACCCAATCGCAGCGTGGTGCTGCGCCGCGTGCCTGATTATTGGGGACGGGATTTGCCGACCACGCGCGGCATGTCGAATTTCGATGCCATTCGCTATGAATATTTCCGCGACACGACCGTTGCCTTTGAAGCCTTCAAAGCCGGGCAGATAGATTTCCGCACGGAAAATGTCGCGCGCGATTGGGCCACGGGTTACGACTTCCCGGCTGCGCGGCGGGGCCTGGCCACCAAGCAGGAAATCCGCCACGAAATCCCAACCGGCATGCAGGCCTTCGCCGTCAATCTACGCCGGCCCTTGTTTCAGGATGCGCGGGTGCGCCGCGCGCTGATTGAAGTTTTTGACTATGAATGGATGAACACCAACCTATTCTACGGCGCCTATACGCGAACCGAGAGCTATTTCTCCAATTCCGATTTCGCTTCGCGCGGCCTACCTGAAGGGCGTGAATTGGAAATCCTGAACCAGTATCACGGGCGTGTGCCGGCGACTGTCTTTACCGAAGAATATCGGCTGCCGAAGACCGATGGTTCAGGCAATAACCGCGAAGGGCTGCGCCGCGGACTTGCGTTGCTGCGCGAAGCTGGCTGGACCGTGCGCGACCGCCGCCTGGTGAATCCGGAAGGCCGGCGCTTTAAATTCGAAATCCTGCTGCAAGGTGCCACTTTTGAACGTGTCGCGCTGCCTTACGTGCAATGGCTGGAACGCCTTGGCATATCAGCACGCGTGCGTACGGTGGATCCGGCGCAATATCAGGTTCGCGTGGATGCCTTTGACTATGACATGACCATTGACAGCATCGGCCAAGGCTTTCACCCCGGCAATGAACAACGCGATTACTGGACCTGCGCCAAGGCGCGCGAGAATGGCAGCCAGAATGTCGCCGGCATTTGCGACCCTGTGATTGATGAGCTGGTGGAGATGGTCATCGCCGCCCCCAACCATGCGGAACTTATCGCGCGCACCCGTGCGCTTGATCGCGTATTGCTGCACCATAATTTCATGGTGCCGCATTGGCATAGCCGCAGCTTCCGCATCGCCTTCTGGGAACGCTTTGGCCGGCCCGAGAAAACGCCGCGCTTTGGCTTGGGCTTTCCCACCGCCTGGTGGATAGACCCCGCGCGAGATGCGGCGCTGGCAGAAGCCCGGCGCAATCTTTAAGCATGGCCGCTTATCTTCTGCGGCGTTTGCTGCTGGTGATTCCGACTCTGTTCGGGATCATCCTGATCAATTTCGCCGTGGTGCAATTCGCGCCCGGTGGGCCGGTTGAGCAAATGCTGGCGGAACTGCGCGGCGAAGGTCAGACCATGGGGCGCATCACCGGCGAAGGGGGCGGCGAAATCCGCACCCCCAATGCTTTGGAACAGCGCGGCACCGGTGGCGGCGGCGGCGATGGGCCGGTTGGGAATTATCGCGGGGCGCGCGGGCTTGATCCCGCCATTGTTGCTGAAATCGAACGCGCCTTTGGCTTCGACAAGCCCGCGACCACGCGCTTCAAGGAAATGATCCTGGGCTATCTGACCTTCGATTTCGGGAAATCACTGTTTCGTGACCGACCGGTGATTGATTTGATTATCGAAAAAATGCCGGTATCCATTTCTCTTGGTCTGTGGTCCACGCTGCTGATTTACCTGATTTCCATCCCGCTTGGCATCCGCAAGGCCGTGCGTGATGGATCGCGCTTTGATGTCGCAACATCGGCGGTGGTGCTGATTGGTTATGCCATACCGGGCTTTCTGTTCGCGATTATATTGGTGGTGTTTTTCGCCGGCGGTTCCTTCTTTCAATGGTTTCCATTGCGTGGGTTGAACAGCCCAGGGTCCGAGACCTGGTTGCTTGGCGCGCGTATCCTGGATTACGCCTGGCATATGGTACTGCCCACTATTGCGCTGGTGATTGGCGGCTTTGCGACGCTGACCATGCTGACGAAAAACGCCTTCCTGGATGAGATCGGCAAGCAATATGTACTGACCGCCCGCGCCAAGGGCGGTTCCGAAAGCCGCGTGCTTTATGGCCATATCTTCCGCAATGCCATGATGCTGATCATCGCGGGCTTCCCCGCGGCGTTCATCGGTATCTTGTTCACCGGCGCGCTGCTGGTGGAGATTGTGTTTTCGCTGGATGGGCTTGGGCTGCTTGGGTTTGAAAGCGCCATTCGCCGCGACTATCCGGTGATGTTCGCCACACTTTATATCTTCACCCTGATGGGGCTGGTGATGCAGATCATCGGCGATTTCACCTATACGCTGGTGGACCCGCGCATTGATTTTGAGGCGCGGCGATGACGATTTCGCCCCTCACGCAGCGCCGGCTGGCGAATTTCCGCGCCAATAAGCGCGGCTATTGGTCGCTGATCATTTTCGGCACGCTTTTCTTCATCACGCTGTTTGCGGAATTCCTCGCCAATGACAGGCCGCTGGTCGCGCGCATTGATGGGCGCTGGTATGTGCCGGTACTGGCCGATTACGCCGAAAGCGACATTCTTGAAGATGGCCTGCCAACGCTCGCCGATTGGCATGATCGTGGCTTTCGCGAAGAAATTGAGGCGAAAGGTGCGAAACTGGTCTGGCCGTTGATCCCCTATTCCTACCGCACCGTGGTGCGCGATTTGGGCAGACCCGCGCCGGCACCTCCCTCTGCACGGAATTGGCTCGGCACGGATGATCAGGCGCGCGATGTGCTGGCGCGGGTTATTTATGGCTTTCGCATTTCCGTGCTGTTCGGTTTCACCTTGACCATCATCAGCTCCGTCATCGGAATCGCAGCCGGCGCGGTGCAGGGGTTTTATGGTGGCACTACGGATTTGCTGTTCCAGCGCTTCATCGAAATCTGGTCCGGCATGCCGCAGCTTTTCCTGCTGATAATCCTGGCGAGCGTGATCGAACCAAGCTTCTGGGTACTGCTGATTTTCCTGCTGCTGTTTTCCTGGATGAACCTGACCAGCGTGGTGCGTGCCGAATTCCTGCGCGGGCGGAACTTCGATTATGTGCGCGCCGCCAAGGCGCTAGGTGTCAGTGACGTGCGCATCATGCAGCGCCACATCCTGCCGAATGCCATGGTGGCGACCCTGACCTTTCTGCCCTTCATCCTTTCGGGTTCTGTCACTGTTCTGGCCTCGCTCGATTTTTTGGGTTTCGGCCTGCCGCCCGGTTCACCTTCGCTCGGCGAATTAGTCAATCAGGGCAAGAATAATCTGAACGCGCCATGGCTTGCGCTGACCAGCTTCCTGGTGCTGGGCAGCATGCTGACGCTGCTGATTTTTGTCGGCGAAGCGGTGCGCGATGCCTTCGACCCACGCAAACTCCCCGGGGGTCAGGGCTGATGGCACTTCTTTCGGTGCACGATTTGTCAGTCGCTTTCCG
>JAPLOJ010000283.1:0-2099 GCA_026400795.1 Alphaproteobacteria bacterium | reverse complement strand
TTTGTCAGTCGCTTTCCGTGGGCGGGAAGTGGTGCACGGCGTTTCCTTTGATGTGCAGCCCGGTGAAACATTGGCACTGGTGGGTGAAAGCGGCAGCGGCAAATCCGTCACCGCGCTTTCCTGCCTGCGTTTGCTTTCCAGCGCCGGCAGCAACCCTGCGGGGTCCATCACACTGGATGGCGTTTCAGTGCTGGATGCGGATGATAGGCAATTACGCGCACTCCGCGGCGGTGTCGCCGGCATGGTGTTTCAGGAACCCATGACCTCGCTCAATCCTTTGCACAGCATTGAGCGCCAGATTGCCGAGGCCATTTCGCTGCATCGTCCCTTGGCTGGTGAAGCCTTGCGCGCGCGCGTGATTGAATTGCTGCGCCTGGCTGGCTTTCCGCAAGCCGAGGATCGCCTGGGCGCCTATCCGCATCAGCTCTCAGGCGGGCAACGCCAGCGCGTGATGATTGCTGCCGCACTCGCCAATGACCCGAAGCTGCTGATTGCCGATGAACCGACCACGGCGCTGGATGTGACGATCCAGGCGCAGATTCTGGATTTGCTCGCCTCGCTCAAGCAAAGGCTTGGCATGGCGATGCTGCTGATCACGCATGACCTTTCCATTGTGCGCCGCCATGCGGATCGTGTGGTGGTGATGAAGGATGGCCATGCGGTGGAACAGGGCAAGGTCGCTGAAGTTTTTGCGGCACCCCAACACGAGTATACACGCATGCTGTTGGCAACCGAACCACGCGGCGCGCCGGCGCCAATTCCAACCGATGCCGCCATCGCGCTGGAAGCGCGCGACATTCGCGTGCATTTCCCGATAAGGCGCGGCTTGCTGCGCCGCGTAGTGGCCGAAGTAAAAGCCGTGAACGGCGTTTCCCTTTCGCTGCGTACCGGTGAAACGCTTGGCCTTGTCGGTGAAAGTGGCTCCGGCAAGACCACGCTTGGCCTGGCACTGCTGCGCATGGCGGATAGCCAAGGCAGCATTGTGTTTGCTGGGCAGGATCTCCAGGCGCTTTCTACCCGCGCGCTGCGGCCTTGGCAGAGACGCATGCAGATCGTGTTTCAAGACCCCTTCGGCGCCCTCTCACCGCGCCTGAGTGTCGCGGAAATCATCGGCGAAGGCTTGGAAGTGCACGAAGCCAGCCTGCCACGACCTGAACGCCTGGCGCGTGTGGCGGAGGCTTTGCGCGAAGTGGGCCTGGACCCCAGCATGGCGGAACGCTACCCACATGAATTTTCCGGCGGCCAACGCCAACGAATCGCCATCGCGCGCGCCATGGTGTTGAAACCAAGCTTGGTGGTGCTGGATGAACCGACCAGCGCGCTTGATGTCAGCGTACAGGCGCAGGTGGTGGATTTGCTGCGCGATTTGCAGGCGCGGCATGGCCTTGCCTATCTGTTCATTTCGCATGATCTGCGCGTAGTGCGCGCCATGGCGCATCGTATCGCGGTGCTGAAGGATGGGCTTGTGGTGGAAGAAGGTGAGGCCGCAGCGCTGGTGCAGGCGCCGAAGCAAGCCTATACGCAGCAATTAATGGCCGCCGCTTTCGAACTTACCAGCAATGCAAAGGCAATGAACCCACAGTGAGCGAATTGGAACGCCTGAAAGAGATGCTGGATGCCGAGCAAGTGAAGCTTGGCGTCAGCATGCGCCGCATGAATTCGCCAGGTTCCCCGGTCTATCGTACCTGGGAAAATGTCTGGCCAACCGCGACCATCCTGACCACCAGCTTCATTGCGTTGAAATGGGGCGGTGCGCCGCTGGAAGCGCTTGGCGTGCAACAGGGCGGCACCTGGGCCGGCATGGTGGTGCTGGGCCTTGGCTGCTGGTGGTGGCTCAAGAAGATCATGCCGAAAATCAAGGATGGCGTATTTGAACGCACCGCCGCCTTGGCACTTTCTTCACCGCAGCAATTTGATCTCCTCTGGTCCAAAAGCATCCTCAGCCTTTACGCCAAGCTGCCCGATGGCACGGAATGGGCGGCGGCGCGGCGGGATGATTGGCGCGCCTTTGTGCGCCGGCTGGATGAAGCACTTTCAAAGGAAAACGCGTAATGGCCATTCTGCTTTCAACCAAGGCGCATACCATGCAGGATTGGAAG